>JABDLV010000043.1 GCA_013001815.1 Bacteroidia bacterium | reverse complement strand
CACCGGCAAAAGGTATGTTTCTTTTTACCCAGTACTCATCGTTTAATTTTTCCGGATTGTTTTCCAGTTCATTCTCAATGGGTGCATTAATATTTTGAAAAACTTCTTTAATGGGTGCATCTCCATTGGAGCGAAAACGATTAAAGTATCTGCTCCCCGCAGGCATATCCAGTTTAATGTTTACCACACCCGCACCGTCTTGTCCGCGGTTATGTTGCTTCTCCATTAAAAGATATAATTTTTGAATGCCGTAAAATGGGGTGCCGTACTTTTCGCGGTAATAGTCCAGAGGCTTTAATAAGCGGATTAACGCGATGCCACATTCATGCTTAATAGACTCACTCATAGTGCTTTAGCTATTGTAGGAATTATAAAGATACGGCTTTTATACAGGCAAAGAAAGTCAGGCAGTTTTTAAATGCGCAGCGGCAAATTGCTCTTTCGGAATGTTCAGCCAATTCAATGCAGACTCACCCAATAGCTGTGCTTTTACGGTGTCTGATAAGCTCATGCTTTCAATTAATTTACCCGGTACTTGTTCGCCCAGTGGAAATGGATAATCTGTTCCCAGTGCAATTTTATCTGCACCAACCAAATCAATAATGTAGTTTAACATGGTATCATCATGCACTAAAGAGTCTAAATAAAATTTACCTAAGTACTCTCTTGGGTTATGTGGGTTATCTTTTGCAACCAAGTCCGGTCTGCAATTGTATCCATGTTCAATGCGTGCAATGGTACCTGGAAAAGAACCACCTCCATGTGCAAACGCAACTCGTAAGTTTGGTAAACGCTCAAACACTCCACCAAAAATCATAGAACAAATGGCCAGTGATGTTTCTGCGGGCATGCCCACTAACCAAGGCAACCAATACTTGCTCATTTTTTCTTTTGCCATCATATCCCAAGGATGAATGAATATGGCTGCACCCAATTCTTCTGCTGCCTCAAACACCGGAAACAGTTCTTCTGCGCTTAAATTCCAGTCGTTTATATGTGAGCCTATTTGCACGCCCGGTAATTTTAATCCTTTTACACAGCGCTCTAATTCAGCAATTGCAAGATTAGGGTCTTGCATTGGCAAGGTTCCCAAACCAATAAAACGATTGGGATGTTCACTTACTGTTTGCGCAACAAAGTCATTTAAGTACTTGCTTGTTTCCAGTGCATCTTGTGCAATTGCCCAGTAGTTAAATAATATTGGAATAACAGAAAGCACTTGCACATGCACACCATGTGTATCGCACTCTCTCATTCTTTCTATTGGATCCCAGCAATTGCTTTTTATTTCCCGAAATGATTTTCCATTCAAAATCATTTTTGCACAACAGGGTTTGTGATGGTCCAATGAAACGTAGTCTTTCTGTTTAAAACGCTTATTAAAATCCGGCAAGTGCTCAGGAATAATGTGCGTATGTATATCTACTTTTAAAAAATTACTCATTTAGCTATTGGAAATAAAAAGAATAAATAAACTAAGCGTGCTGGCTTAGGTTCTGGCAGCTGTTTTCTCTCCGGGTGCTTCCATTACATTACCACACTTATCACATGTTCTATTTTCTTCACTGCCATAAAAACGGCCAAACACTTCCTGAAACTGCGTCATAATATTAGTTAGCGGAAAATATTCCTCATATAATTTATTACTGCAGTTTTCACAGTACCATTGCAAGCCATCTTTATCTTCCTCCTTGCGGACTTTTTCAATTACCAAACCTATTGTGTTTGCACCACGCATTGGCGAGTGCGGTACTTTAGCAGGCAGCAAAAATATTTCACCTTCTTTTATTTCAACGTCACGAGGTTTCCCGTCTTCCATTATTCGTACAGTGATGTCTCCTTCTAATTGATAAAAGAACTCTTCGCTTTCATTGTAATGAAAATCTTTTCGTGCATTGGGTCCGCCAACTACCATTACAATAAAATCTCCTGCTTCTGTCCATATTTGTTTATTGCCAACCGGTGGTTTCAGTAAATCACGATTGTCATCTATCCATTTTTTAAAATTAAAAGGTGCCTGTACTGCCATTTTGTTCGTTTTTAGTGATAAATCAAATATACAAAATTAAGAAGGCATAATCTAGAAGCTATATCCACTCAATTTTGAATATATTTAAGCCATGAAAATAGAATTAAGTGGAAAAACAGCAGTGGTTTGTGGTAGCACACAAGGAATTGGAAAAGCCAGTGCAATGGAATTGAGCAAAGCAGGTGCATCTGTTATTTTAATTTCAAGAAATGAGGATTCATTAAAGACTGCGGTTAAAGATTTAGATACATCACAAGGGCAAACACACAGTTACTTGAGTGCAGATTTTTCTAAGCCAAATGATTTGGAAAAAGAACTGAAGAAAATTAAGCAGGATGT
>JABDLV010000038.1 GCA_013001815.1 Bacteroidia bacterium | reverse complement strand
CGGTTACGTATTTCTAAACTACTGTTTGGATGTCTTTCTAAATATTGTATTACAAATGCTTCATTGTACATGTCGTCATTTGGTGTAATTACATTTGGAATTATAATATCAAAATCACATGATGCATCCTCTGATACTTTACCCGGGTTACATGGACCTGCTTTAATTGCTCTTACAATTACAAAGTCAGGTGGGTTATTTAATTGGTGTGTGTTTGGTCCTGCACCATTATTTACTGCAATCCATGTAGTACCACCATCTAAACTTATTTCATAACTCGTTGCTCCTGCAACTGCTGCCCATCCATATGCATACAATGCATTTTGAACCACCGGTGTACAAGTTACAACAGGTGCTTCTGCAAATGTTTCTATAGTTACGTCTACCGTTCCTATTCCGGTACAGCCTGCTCCATTATCAAAGGTTACAATATAAGTACCTCCATCTGCCGGTGTTACCGGGTTATTCGAATAGGTATTTGAATTTGTTCCAACGCCTGTACCATTCAATGTCCAGCTATATGCTGCATTGGCTATGGTTGGTGCACTTAAATTCAATGTAGTTCCTTCACATACTGTTTGGTCAGGACCTAAATCCAAAGTACTAGCTGAAGTAGCACTAATAACTGCCAACGTATCTCCGGTATCTAAAAATCTTCCACATGCATTCGAAACCGTATTGGCATCTGAACCACTTTGTACAATTAAATGTATTGGGCTGGCTCCCTGTACCGCACTATCCAGGTAAAACTGGAAGGTGGTTACATTTGGATTTGCCACATTACAACCAATAGGTAATATTTGATCTATTGGTAAAGAATTACCATTTGCATCAATTAATAAGAAGTCGCTTCCATCTCCACTAAACGTATAACAATCCAGTGCATCACTAAAGGTTACTTCAAAGAAACCAAATACACAATCAGTGGTTACGTTTACTATGCTCAATTCTGAAGTATCAACAACCACAATCGGAACGCTATCAAACTCATTCATGCTCGCTCCGCAATCACTCAATAAGGTATTGTTATCATTTCCTTCCTTGGTAAACAACCAATGCACTCCGGCTGTTAATGGAGTATACAAATTAACTAGAATTTCTGTTGTAACACCACCTGAACAGTTCAATGGAACTGCACTAAATGATGGGTTTGGAACTCCGCTCGAGCTTACAATTCTAAAATCAGAACCATCAGCTGCTGCAGAACCACACTGTACCGGGTCTTGCAATAATACCACAACGCTTGTATCTCCGCAATTCGCAAATATGGCATTTCCGGTTTGGGCAACAATGGTTGAATCCCATGTTGGAGTGTTAATGATGCAGTTTGCAATAATATTTATCTGCATGTCTCTTACAATGGATCCAATTAAGGTTCCATTTCTATACTCATCTACTTGTACCGCTAATACCGTTACCTGTTGTGCTGTAGGTAAAAAAGTAATGATACCTGTTTGTGGGTCTATCTGAACTCCCGGAGGCGCTGATGTTACCGGGTTTTGACAAGATAACGGTGGGTTATATTGAACAAAATTTCCCCCTGCCCCAACAGATGGGCATACTAAAGAATAAACCAATGAATCACCATCAGGGTCTGTTGCTCCTTGGTCATAAAAGAACTGGTTACCAACACAAAACTGAGATACCGGTATGTTTGAAAATACAGGTGAACTGTTTGTAGGAGCTACCGTGCTATTTAAAGAACTAGGCAAGTAAAAAGATTGACTACCCGGACTTTGAATATTAGTGATTTGACTATTTCTACAACAGCTTTGCGTAGAAAATACCCAATCATTACAATTTGCAGGTAATGTTACCAAACCTTGATATACCCACTCTTCAACTCCATACGCATTACCTCCATTACAAGAAGTAGTTTGCGGAGGTAAACAAGGAGATGCTGCAATTTGAGTAGCAGTACCTAATTGTGGTAAGGATATAGAACCACTACCGCAAGATGAGTTAAAATTTAAGTTCACTGAAGATCCTAAACTAATACCATCACAGTCACGATATAATGTAACTGTAACCAAGTACACTCCAGGGCTTACATATTGATAGGTTATATCACCTGCCACTAAGTGAGATGCTTCTGTTTTTTGTGGCGCAGCTAAAATTGCAAGAGTAAAAATTGCAACTAAAAGTATAAACAACTTTTTCATATTATTAGGTTTTTGTTTCTTGTTCATGTTCATATTTCGGATTGTAAATTTATTCGTTTTAGTATTAACTTTTATATGTTTTTAATAATTATATTATACTAATATTCAATAACTTACGCCAAACAAGAAACTTACGCCCTAATATTCTATCGTATTACGGTAAGCGTTCCTGAATAGCTTTCGCCATTTTGCAGGTTCAGTTCATAAAAATAAACTCCATCTGCATGGTCTTCGCCATCCCAGTCGTTTTTATAATCACCGCTTTCATAAACTACTTTACCCCATCGGTTACGTATTTCTAAACTACTGTTTGGATGTCTTTCTAAATATTGTATTACAAATGCTTCATTGTACATGTCGTCATTTGGTGTAATTACATTTGGAATTATAATATCAAAATCACATGATGCAT
>JABDLV010000037.1 GCA_013001815.1 Bacteroidia bacterium | reverse complement strand
ATGCATCATGTGATTTTGATATTATAATTCCAAATGTAATTACACCAAATGACGACATGTACAATGAAGCATTTGTAATACAATATTTAGAAAGACATCCAAACAGTAGTTTAGAAATACGTAACCGTTGGGGTAAAGTAGTTTATGAAAGCGGTGATTATAAAAACGACTGGGATGGCGAAGACCATGCAGATGGAGTTTATTTCTATGAGCTTAACCTGCAAAATGGTGAAAACTTCTCAGGAACCCTTACGATTATTCGTTAAACAATCAGTGCTCTTGAAAAAGAGGAATTACGGGCGGCTATTCTTTGGCTGCCCGTTTTTTTATGGTCTTAACTCGAGCGTATTAATGATTGCATTCAGTTGCTTCACATAAGCATACTTACTTTTTCCGGGAGCGTAAACAAAACCTTCTATTGTTATAAGTTGGTCTTGGTGTTGAAATGTATAACTAATAAATGGGCCACCCATGTAATCTCCGGCAACATCCCAAAGTCCTTTAGTTCTGATGGCATCAATACCCGCTAATTTAACTTGGTCAAACACTAAAAATTCTTCTCCAGCAGTTTTCATATAACTGCCCTCTTCACTACCCGGAATGTATTTTTTTGAAAAGGCATTTCTGCTGTCAATGATAAATCTTGGTGTAATTTCTTCCTCAGGTACAGCTTGTTTATAAATGATTATTGACTGACCGGTTTTATTGGTTTCATTTCTAATCCAGGCAATTTCATCATTATTAAAACTCCACTTGTATCCTTTAGGAATAGCAACGTTAAGGTTAAACAGTTCATTCAGTTTACTCTGAATACGTTTATCTGCTAAATTTTTGTAACTCCTTGTTTTTCTTTTTAATTCTTCTTTGCTGTAATAGGAGGTTATTGTTTTTCCGTATTTGGCAATATTCTTTAATAAACTTTCATTGCTGATTCCGTAGAGATTTAACACAATTTGAGGCTTGGCCCATTTATCAAATTGTGCAGTTAGAGGTTTGTCTAGGTGCCCATTGTCATTATTATGAATAATGAGAACATTTCTATAAAGTTTCAATGTATTTCCCAGTTCACTTCTTTCGATTTGAATCACTTTATATAAAGGTTCATAAGAACTCAAACCTGTTACCGGTTGTGCTAGAATTTGCCTTAAGGAGTCACCCACTTGCCCTTCCCATAAAGCATCGGGCACGATTACCAACACTTCGCCTTCTCTGCTGGCAGATGAAGGTTTGTTGTTGTTAATATCTTGACAAGAAAGAAAAAGGAAAAACGAAAGAAAGAGGACTGGCAATTGGTAATTGCAAATCATGTTAGCCTGTTGTTTTGATTTTAATTTTAGTTCCCGGTTTTAATCTTCGCGAATTGTAAATATTATTTATTTGAAGAAGTTCTTTAACGCTTACATCATTGTGTCTATTTGCAATATCCCAAAGCGTATCTCCTTCTTGAACGGTATAATATAGATATTTATTATTATCAATTTCTTCTACTTCAACAGAGGCAACATTTTCTGATGTAACTGGAACTAAAGTATACACCAACAATGATTGGCCTATTCTTAAATTCGTTCCGGATAAACCATTCCACTTTTTAAGGTCACTCACAGAGCATTTATTTCTATATGCAATTACCGATAAGTTTTCTCCGCTTCTTACTTTATGGTATATCTTCTTTTTCTGATAAGTAACTGTAGCCATCTCATTGTAGGCGTTTCCGGAAAATATATCAGATTTCTTTTCTTCAAAAACAGCAATTTTTTCGTTTGGCAGAACTAACTTATTGGCATGTTCTGTATTTGGAATGATTCCTTTTTTATAACTAGGATTTAAATACGCAACTACATCCTTTGGTAAATCAACTTCTTCTGCAATTTTGTTAAAAGAAACAGATTTGTCGAGCATTATGGTATCCAGTTCAAAGTATGTGAATGGTGCTTCAATTACATACATGTTATGGTCTTCTAAATGATTGAACAAATAAGTTACGGCCATAAATGCCGGAAGGTATCCTCTTGTTTCCCTTGGTAAGTTGTTTTTAATTTTCCAAAAATCAGTTTCGCCACCAGAACGTCTAATCGCTTTGTTTACATTTCCAGGTCCGCAATTGTAACTGGCAATTACCAAATGCCAATCACCATACTTTCGGTACATATCTTTGAAGTATTCAATTGCTGCCAAAGTAGATTTGTATGGGTCTCTTCTTTCATCTACATAAGAGTCTATTTGTAAATCATAAGCACGACCTGTGTTGTACATAAACTGCCAAAGCCCCGTAGCACCAGACCTTGATACCGCGTTAGGATTTAATGCTGATTCTACTATGGCCAAATACTTTAATTCCAACGGTAATCCCTCTTTGTCCAATAATTCTTCAATCATTGGAAAATACATATCTGACAATCCAATTATTTTAGCCGTGTGTTCTCTGCTGTGCTTAGCATAAACATCTATAAAATTTCTAATGGTTGGGTTATAGTCAATGCGAATTGGACTTACAATAGAATTTACTTTTTGCTGGTACTCTGCATCAGAAAAAGTGGGTATTAAATTTGAATTGGCAGAATCATTAGAAAGTTGATTACTGATTAAAATATTTTTATACCTGTAAATTGGATCAATATTATCCAAACTGTCTAAGGTTCTTAGAATCGGATTCATTTCTTCTGTTAGATCTGAATCTGATTTTTCAGTTTGTGCAGATACAACTGAAATAGATATTACGGTAAGAAGGAGTGTAAATATTATTGGTCGGAACATGTTCAAGAATAATTGCAGCGGGGAGAATTGTAAATATAACGCATTAAATGCATAATAGTATACGTGGCCCGGCTATAAAAGTTAGCCTTTAGCCAGACCAATATTACATAGGTGTTGAGAAAAATTGAATAGTTCATCTTCTTCAAAATGACCTGTCATAACCTGTAATCCAAAGGGCATGTCGTTTACTAAATCTGTTGCAGGTATTGATATTGCAGGGTTTCCGGCCAAATTAGCATGAACCGTAAAGATGTCTTGCAAATACATGGTTATAGGATCATTTATGGATTCTGACTCAAAGGCAGTATCTGGGGTAGTTAAGGTGAAAATCAGGTCAGAATCTTTCAAAATGGCATCTGTTTTATCTTGAATTAGCCTTCTAACCTTTTGGGCTTGAGCATAGTATGCATCATAATAGCCTGCACTCAATACAAATGTGCCTAGCATTATTCTTCTTTTCACTTCAGGGCCAAATCCCTCAGCCCTTGATTTAGAAAATGTAGTGGCAACTTCTTTGGCGTCAGAAGAACGATTTCCGTAAATAACTCCACTGTATCTTGATAAATTAGAAGAAGCTTCTGCTGTTGTTAACACATAATAAGATGGAACCATTAATTCTAAAAAAGGAAAAGATACTTCTTTAATTGTATGACCTTCTTCCTTTAACTTTTGCAAATACTGATTAAAGTGCGTCTTAACCTGAGGATTAAGTCCCTCGCTTTCTAGGTATTCTTTTGGCACTGCAATTTTATACTTCTTCTCAGCATTAATGTTGGTATACTCTTCAACTGCTTTTTTCGATGATGTACTATCATGTTTATCATTTCCGGCAATTACTTCTAATACTTTCGCTGCATCAGAACAAGATTTGCTAAATGGTCCGATTTGATCGAATGAAGAACCATAGGCTAGCAGTCCGTATCTTGAAACTCTTCCGTAAGTAGGTTTTAATCCTACTATTCCACAGAATGAAGCCGGTTGTCTTATTGACCCTCCAGTATCTGAACCCAAAGAAACATTGCATAAATTTGCGGCTACTGCAGCAGCAGACCCTCCGGAAGAACCACCGGTTGACATTTTATTATTTATGGGATTGAGTACTTTTCCAAAAGCAGAATTTTCATTCGAACTTCCCATTGCAAACTCATCACAATTTGTTCTGCCAATGATTATCGCATCTTCTTCTAATAATTTTTTTACAACTGTTGAAGAGTAAAGAGATTCAAAATTCTCAATTATTTTTGATGCAGCACTTACTTTATGGTTTTTGTAGCAGATATTATCTTTAATGGCGATAACCATCCCTGCTAATTTACCGGCATTGTTTTGCTTAATTTTTTGATCAATTTCAACTGCCTGGTCTTTGGCATCTTTATCAAAAACCTCTAAAAAAATGTTGAGGTCTTTATTCCTTTCAATCTCTACTAAGTAATGATTTACAGCCTCTAAACAACTGGTTTCATCATTATTAACTGCCTTAATAAAGGTCTTGTAATTGGTATGTGAACTATTAAACATTTTCGGTGGACTAAGATAAGCAAGAAATGTGTGTTAAGATTAAAATTAATCTTATGCGCTTATTTTTTTTGCATTTTGAAAACGGCCTAAAAAATATCTAATAATATATGGAATGGTGCTTAAAGCAATTACCACAATAGACTCTACAATTAGCAATGTTAAACTACTAATATGTCTTAATGCCAATGCAAGTATTATAAAACCAATGCTTACCAAGTAAAGTGTAATAGCAACTTCTCTGTGAGTTAATCCCAAATCTTGTAATACATGATGCATATGGTTTCTGTCTGCAGAAAAAGGAGAACGTCCGTTTAGAACGCGTTGAATAAAAATCCTAAACATATCGAAAAGAGGAACCATTAATATTGCAATTGCCATTGCGGGGCTTGAACGGAAGTTAAACTCATATGGTGGAGATGCAAAACTTAGTTCTACAAAGTTGATTGCCAATACCGAGAGAATGATGCCAATTATTAGTGAACCGGTATCGCCCATAAAAATGGTGGCAGGTGAGAAATTAAATATTAAAAATGCCAGAAGTGAACTAAATAAACTAAACGACAGAATGCATAATCCGATTTGTTCGTAGTTGTAGAACCATAACCCAAATGTAAATGCAGCAATAGCCCCTAAACCAGCAGCCAACCCATCAATTCCATCAATTAAATTGAATGCATTTATAATAACAAGTATGGTAAACATTGAAAGACTGATACTAAATAAATAGTTCACTTCATAAATACCAAATACTCCAAATAAACTGGTTATTCTTATATCTGCAAACAGAACAATTATAGATGCAGAAACTAATTGTCCTGCAAATTTTTTACTTGCAGATAAATCTACAATGTCATCTTTTATGCCAATAAAAAACATAACAATAATTGCAGCTACAATGTACTGAGTGCTTTCTATGCTAAAACCGGCAGACCAAAACGTATAGGAAAAAACAACACCGGCAAATATTGCCAATCCACCCAAAGTAGGTACACTGGAGCTGTGTCTTTTTCTTTCATCAGGAACATCATAAAGATGCTTTATTGTCGCCACTCTAATAATTGAGGGTATGGCCAAATAAGTAATGATGAAAGCTGTAATGGTACAGAAAGTAATATTTATCATTGAATGAATAGCCCTTTAACCTTTTAATATAACCAATTATGATAGAGCGTTCAAGTAATTGGAAGTATATGCTATATTTATTTGATTATCAGAAAATTGTA
Organism: Bacteroidia bacterium; assembly: GCA_013001815.1. Lineage (GTDB taxonomy): Bacteria > Bacteroidota > Bacteroidia > AKYH767-A > OLB10 > JABDLV01. The sequence continues at coordinate 24,468 of JABDLV010000037.1, read as the reverse complement.
GCCAAATGTATTAAAAATCGTGATAGGTATTATAGAGGGAAGTTTTTAATCCAAAAGACATAATGAGGTCATCCGTTGTGAATTTTTCATGCTTCGCACTTCTAGAGTTAATTTCAAGATAAGCACGCATATTTGTTTTAGGGTTGATTAAATAAGCGGTTTTTAAAGCAAGAAACACAATGCTGGTTTCATCACCCTGCAATAGTTCAATCCCATATTCACTTGGTCTTGTTTCATAGCTCAGAAAAATATTATGCCCATAATTTGTGCTGTCTGTATCATAACCAACTTTGGCATACATTATTTTTCCTTCTAATAACAACCTGTTGTATCTGTAATTAGTAATTGTAATGAACTCCCAAAAATTGGCACCCAATGGATGTGCTAATGATTGATTGAAGTGGCCATAATTTTGAAAAGAATTTTTATGACTATAAGTGTAAGGCCTCACTAAATTAAATTCTGACTGGAAATGCAGGTTATCGATATCGAAAATATTAAATGATTTAAAACCTAACTGGTAGCCAAATTTATTACCCCACCAATTATCACTGGACCTAAACTCATCAATTCTGAATTCATCCAATAGTATCTGACCATATAAGGACAAAGAATTGGAAACTTTATATTTAGTATTAAGACCCAAGACCACATTATCTGGTGAACCGAGTGAGTATTCTAAGGGTCTTAAAAATAAAATGGGATTCAAGTAATTAATATCGAATCCACGATTGTCAATGGTGTCATTACTCCAAACCACATTTTCCATCAAACCAACTGTTAGCCTCTTTCCAATATTCACATCTAAATAATGCAATGCAGCATATTTGCGTTTAAATAGTCGTTGCGTTTCGAAAGGTCGAGTTAAGTCTTGCATCCACATATAAAGATTGGTATAGTTAATCTTCCATACGCGTGTGTTTATTTTAAAAAAAGTGTAGTTATAAGCGTTATCAGATAACAATAACGATCTGTAGCCATCTCCAATAAAATTTTTATCATACCCAAAATGAAAATTAAAATATTTATCCAGTGTATATGATACTGAACCGCTAACGTTGGTATAATCGTAACCCCCGCGTTTAAATCTTTTTATTCTTCCAAAGCCGGGAACTACTGAATTTTCTGCAATAGTAGAATCAATATATTGAGCGAACTCTTGTTGGTTTTCGTGAGCTTTTGTAGAAAATGAAAGGTGCTTACCTATATTCCCTTTAATCCATATACCTCTTGTATTAATAACATAATTATTATTTACATCACTCTCTTTGGCTGTACCAAAACTAAATAATGGGTTAAGCATAAGTTGAAAGTCATCCTCTTTAACTTCAAAAAAATTCTCTTGTCTTAATTTTTTTCCAAAAAGAGAGTTGTTGAACTTTGATGATTTTAAGGGATAGTTGTCTAATGAATCTACATTAAGATGTTTTGAAACTAGTTGGTAGCGGTACGGCTTAATGGCAGTATGAGCATCAGAATCTAAGGTATAAAGTGATGGTTCATATCTTAATGACCACTCTCGGTTAAGTGGTAAATAATGATCTTGTGAAAAACAGAAGCCTGAGCTTAATAATATAAAACTCAACGTTAACAGAACTTTCATAACAGCAAGAATAATATCGGTGAAGATAAAGATACAAATTATCAACTTTATAATTTGTAACTAAATTTTTGCATAAGGTTATTAAATGAAGAGTCAAATGGTTCTGTTATGTGAAATGAAGGTTTGGCTTTGTTAACTGTTAAGGTGTTTAATGCATATTGAACAACTCTTTCTTGGTACTCTAATTCACAAAAAGAAAATATTTCTGTCAATACTTTATGAGGGTGAGATGTTAATTCCTCGTACTTGATAGGCAAAACAGCCGGGTCATTTTCTTGCATTAATTCATTCCCTCTTTTCATCGTCAATATCCATTCGATAGCGGATTTATCCATATGCTTAGTAAGGGGTTTTAATTTTTCTAAATCTTGTTTTAATTCTTCATCAAGTTGAGCAACCTGATCAATCAGTAAGTTCCATTTCCGGTTGTTTTTACCCCACCAGTCATGCACTTCATCATCATGTTTTTGTACAGTATTTTTTTCAGACCAATGGGCAGAAGAAGATGCTGTATCCCAGCCGTTTCGGTAAATAAAAACGAACTTAGCGTCAGGAAATATTTGTTTAATATATTCTGTTCTAAAAATCATTTCAGGATATTTATCTAATACCCTTTTTGAGAATATGCTTCTTAAATAAAAAGCATATAGTTTATGAATTTTATTTTTTACAGATTTATTTGCATCTGTTTCATTCATGCAGTATTTGCCAATATGGTCGGTGTATGTCCCAATAATATCATCACTGTTATTTGAAAAATACCATAATGCTTTAGGCTCATTTAAAAAACCTAATTCGCTATGAAGTGATAAAATTTTGCCAAGTACAGTTGTTCCGCTTCTTCCCATACCAATAATAAAAACCGGCTTAGTAATTTTTTTAAGTTGTGGAAATAGCTGAATAAATTGGTAGAAAAAAAGCAACAGAGGATTTATGAATTGTCCTTTTGCTGCTAAAGGCCTTCCTTCAAAAAACAAATAAGACACAAGTCGGCTAAATGCCTTTGATGGTTTATTTTTTATGTATGATTTACTAAGTTGGGCAATCATTTAATTAATGTTTTTACAGCCAATTCTTTTTTGGATTTCTGTTGTAATCTGTACCATTCCAAAGCAGTTAATGCCGCTAATGCCCAGAAATAAAGGGAGTATTGCCTAAACACAAAGGTTCTAATAATAAATGTATAAGGTATAGCCGTTACTAAAATTAAAATAAAACTTAAGGCCAAGGTTCTGTGATATAACAAATCAGAATACCTTATAACATATAGTGATACTTTTAAAAGTTTGTAAAGAATGAAAAGAAAGAGCGCAAGGCCTATAATCCCATAATAGATTATAAATGCAATCCAATATACATCGTTAATTACATTTATGTTTTTGTAATCTACAAAAGTTAAATTTTGCTCAATGGCTTTTTCTAGTGCAAAGTTCATCGCAGGACCATAACCAATTAATGTTAGTGAGCGAAACAATTCGCCACCTATTGCACTTATCATAAAACCTCTTGAGTATTCAAAGGTTCTTTCTTGGTAGCTTTTCGTAAAAATGGAAGTAACATTTTCTATGGGAGAAACATATTCCATCACAGGGTTGATATACGCTTCGTCAGAATCTGAACCGATTTCATCTACAAAAAGGAATGCGGGGATTACAATTAGAATTGTCACTGAAATCAGGAGCGCAGATTTCTTAATTCGGTTTACCAGCAGCCAACTGATCGGGAACATTAAAAGTGTAATTAAAAAAGAACCCCTTGAGTAAGTATATAAAATAGCCAAGAGTATTATTGCCAAAGAAAGGGCAATGTAAAAACGGCTTTTAATATTAGTGTTAAATGTTTTGTATAGAAACGGTATTATGAGTGCAGAGCAAACCACTAAAAACATTGAAAGCGTGAGGCTATCTCCCATTGTTCCGATTCCCACACCAATTTCCCTTCCTGACCGAATGGATCCTTTACCAAGAATTTTAAAATTGGAAACCTTACCGGCAATCTCTAAAACATTTTCTCTAGGCATCCAAAAATCATTTATACCAAAAAAGTGGTGATAGATTGCAATAAAACTTTGTAATAAGCCAATGCCAATTAATGCCTTCGTGAGTTTTACAACAGTTCTATACTCAATATCTATATTAATGATAACATAGAAAAGAGCTAAGTACCTTAGGATGGCTCGCATATTTATGAGAGAGTCAACTACAGGGGCAGCATTAATGAGTATAAGGGAAAGAGAATAAAAGATAAAGAGTAACAGCGGGGTATGAATGGGGCTTTTTGAAAACGGTGTTCTGGAATTTAATTTAGTAGCAATTACATAAAGAAGTAATGAATAGATTATAAATTCAGATGCCATTCTAGACAATGAATACAATACATCATTAACCGGAAGATATTTAAGTACTATAATTTCAAACGGTAAAAACAGCAACAAGAAAACTACGATATGATAAAGCTTTATTTTCAAATTTAATTCCAGTCTGTTTTTTTTCCGATTAATGTTTCACACTGAGCATTACTATCAGAGTAATAATTCTTTAGTCTGTTTTTAATCGCATCATCCATACTAAGGTCCGAATTTGCGGTAGTATTCAATTCTAAATAGGCAGAAACAAGTTTTTTTCCTGATTTTTTTATTTGACTTCTCAGTTTTGCCGGAGCTTTGTTAACCAGTTTTCTTATTGATCTTCTTGTTTCATTAAAAACACCGTGCAATTTGTTGTGTTTAATGTTAATGGTTTTATTATGCGTTTTAAACGAATAATCGTAATAAAAATCCGCGTTAATTTTTAATTTATTACAAATCTGTACTGCAGAGTCAAACGGAGATTTTATAAAAGAGTCATACAAAAGTATATGCACGCTATCTTTACCAAAATACTCCAAGTAATTATTAATGTATTTAAAATAATTCCCTTGTTCTAAAGCAAGTAGGTGTTGTTTACTTTTATCTTTATTTTCAAACATCAATTCAACGTACTCATTAAAACTAGTTTTTTGATCCAACAGATTCATTTGTTGACTGAATTTATACCATGATATTAATCTATCTATGGGGTTTCTTAGTAAAAGAATAATCATACAATCATTTAATGTTTCACTTATAAATTTCTCAGTATCTGCTGAAAATAAATAATCTGGCGTTGCTTCAAGCTTAATACTGGTTGTCTCATTACAGTCAAACAAACTATTATAGTCAGAAATGTTTTTTGAAAAAGGGACTCTTCTTTTAAGAGGGTAATTTTCATTTAAAAAGAAACGGGTTTCTTTATATGTTGATGCACACATTTGAGGATGATCACTCAAGTAATTATAAAGTGATGTCGTTGCGCATTTTGTTGCTCCTGCTATAATTGCATATTTATACATGAGTAACTACTAATTATTCAATTTAAATGGCCAAAAGAACAAATTAATTCCTGTCTTAATTTTTACGTATACACTACAAATTATATTCCAAGAAACAATAAAAACGGAATATGAAATAGCACCACCAATAATACCGTATTTGGGGATAAACACGAATGCAACTATTGAACTTATAACTAAAGATAGCATAATAATATTTCTAAGAACTTTTTGTAGTCCGGTCATATTCATAAATACACTAGTAGGACCGCATAAAACGGTGATGAAATTACCGAGGAGCATAATTAGAAAAGCATCAGAACCCACAATAAACTCTTTACCTAATATACTTAAAAGAGGTTTATTGAATAATAACAAAAACAAAGTAACCGGTATAGTTAGGTAGGTATTAATATTGGTAGTGTGCCTGGCAATTACACCAAGCTCTTTTCTGTTTTCTAAGCGATTTACCTCTGCTAATTTTGGCCCTGCAATACTATTAGTTGCTGCCTGAATAAAATTTTGTATTAATACAACATTTAACGTGGCATTAAAAATTCCAACAAATTCTGTGCTATGATAAACTCCCATTATTAACTTAATAAGGTGAGTAGAAAGCAACACACTTGCAGATGACAATAGCATTGGAATTGACAGATCCAGTATTGCTTTACTTGAAATGGATTCTTCACTTATTTTCTGAACTTTACTTTTGATCTTTTTTAATAATATGTAAGTGCTGGAAATACACAGAAAAATTAATCCTGTTGCATATGCAATGATTGGATTGAGATCATTTTTAGAATATAAGGTAAGGACAACTAGAATAACTAAGGCGTATAAATAATACGAAATGTGCTTACTGTAAGCATATCCTTTCATGTTTTTAAATCCTCTATAGCTGTCGGCATTTATTAAACGCAACGAAAATGGAATAACTATGAGTGCTGCAATTTTTATATAAAGAGAAAAGGATGGCTTATTGAATAATTCATTTGCCAGGTAGTCTGAACCAAAAAACAGGAGAGTGGACACAACAATTCCTGAAACAAAAATTATTTTGAGTATTTTTTTGTAAATAATTCGTATGGAATCCCAGTCATTAATTGCAACTCTTGGAGAAAACAGTTTAACCATGCTGGATTCAAAACCAAGTCTAACAAATAAGGATGATATAGTCAGCACTGTAATTGCCAGAGAGTATTCTCCAAAAACTTTTGCACCGTAGGTTCTGGTAATTAATATTATTAGTAATAAGGCAATTGCATAACCAACTAAGCGTAAATAAAAAGTTGTAGCGCCTCCGCGCAACAATTCGCTAAGATGTTTATCGTTTAAGAGTTTAGAAAATTTTTGGTTTATGTCTTTGAGCATTAAAGGATGCTAGTTTTACTACAAACCTAATTTTTATTCCACTACAAACCAGTTGTTCAATAAATTTTCTTTATTGTATTGCATCTTTTTACCGGTTTTATGATCAATAACCTGCTTGCCGGCAAATTCAGCTATAGCATGACCTGCAGCTGTATCCCATTCCATGGTTGGTGCAAGTCTAGGGTAAACATCGGCACTGCCATCTGCAACTAAACAGATTTTTAAAGAACTTCCTTTAGATATGAAATCTATATTGTTGTGCTTTTCTTTTGCTTTTGCAACAAATTTTTCTGTCTCCTCATTAAAGTGTGAGCGACTGGCAACAATAATATATGAATCTCTATTTTTATTTTCCGGAAGTTTAGTGGAATTAGAAACCAAGTCTTCTGTTGTGCTAAAGTCTACTTTATGATTTGTTACTTGCATTTTATAACTGCCTAAACCATCATAACCGTAAAAAAGAGTTTCTAAAACCGGAGCGTAAATGACACCAAACACAGGTTCGCCATTTTTTATTAGAGCAATGTTTACGGTAAACTCACCATTCTTTTTAATAAACTCTTTAGTTCCATCTAAAGGGTCTACCATCCAAAAATATTCCCAGTTTTTTCTGGTATCGTATTCTATTTTACTTCCTTCTTCACTAAGAAGAGGCAAGTCAGTAGAGGCGAGAATGTCTTTAATGGCATTATGAGCCATTGTATCAGCCTGGGTTAATGGAGATTTGTCTTCTTTTAACGTTACTTCGGTTGTTGCAGCATAAACCTGCATAATTTTTTCTGCCCCTTTCATTGCAGCTTCAATTGCAATGGGCAAAAGTTTAGAGTAATCCATAAGATGTGTTTGTAATGAATTAGAGAATCATGCAAGCAGCAACAGTGTTGTTTGTGCTCTCATCAATTAGAATAAAACTACCTGTAATTCTGTTTTTGCGATAACTATCAAAAAACAAAGGCACTGTAGTTCTTATTTTTATTCTTGCAATGTCATTCATTCCTATTTTCTTATCCTCTTCATCTCTTTGCAGTGTATTGATGTTGACTTTATACTTTATCTCTTTAATAATGCATCTGCATTCGTTAGTGGTGTGCATTAATGCATATTTGCCATTGAGTTGCATATCTGTTTCGCCCATCCAACATATTCTTGCTTCAATATCTTGACTCACTTTTGGTTGATTGTTTTGTCTAACAATCATATCACCACGACTTACATCAATGTCATCTTCTAGTACCATTGTTGTAGCCATGTAAGGAAATGCTCGGTCAATGCTTCCTTCATAGGTGTCAATTGATTTAATTTTTGAGCTAAAACCAGAAGGAAGTACGGCTACATCATCACCGGGTTTAAAAATACCGCTTGCAACTTGCCCTGCATACCCTCTATAATCAGGGTTGTCTTCCGTTTGAGGCCTAACAACATATTGAACAGGAAATCTACCATCAATATGATTTTCATCACTACTAATGTGAATATTTTCCAATAGATAAAACAAAGAAGGACCTTGATACCAGTCCATTGTTTCAGAACGAGTAACTACGTTATCTCCTTTTAATGCACTAATTGGTATAAAGTGAATATCGCGTATGTCTAATTTTGAACTAAGCGCACGAAAATCATCTACTATTTTATCAAATACTTCTTGAGAATAGTCTACTAAGTCCATTTTATTAATACACACTACTAAATGTGGTATGTATAATAAGGATGCCAAAAAAGAATGGCGATTGGTTTGTTCTACAATTCCATGTCTTGCATCAACTAAAACCAATGCAAGGTTTGCGGTGCTTGCACCGGTAACCATGTTTCTGGTGTATTGAATATGGCCTGGTGTATCTGCAATGATGAATTTACGTTTTGGTGTAGAGAAATATCTATAAGCAACATCAATGGTTATGCCTTGTTCTCTTTCTGAGCGCAAACCATCTGTTAGCAATGCTAAATCAATTTCTTCTGCTCCGCGATTTTTACTTTGTTCTTCAACTAAATCTAATTGATCTTGATATATGGATTTGCTATCGTAAAGTAATCTTCCAATTAATGTGCTTTTTCCATCATCAACACTTCCTGCTGTAGTGAAGCGCAATAGTTCAACGTTATGTTTGGGTTGTTTTATTTCCATTGCTAATAATCTACTAAAAGTATCCTTGTTTTTTTCTGTCTTCCATTGCTGCTTCAGAACGTTTATCATCTGAACGTGTACCGCGCTCTGTCATTCTGGTTGCAGATATTTCATCAATTATGTCATCTACACTGTTTGCGCTGGATTCTACTGCTCCGGTACAAGTCATATCACCTATGGTTCTAAAGCGAACATGCTTGTTTACCATCTCTTCATTATCTGCTTTATTTAAATAGTCTGAATCAGATAAAAGAACACCATCACGCACAACACAATCTCTATCATGCGAAAAATATATTTTTGGTATTTCTAATTTTTCCATGCTGATGTAACGCCAAACGTCCAGCTCTGTCCAATTACTTAAAGGAAAAATTCTAAAGTTTTCACCCATGGCTTTTTTCCCATTTAATATGTGCCATAATTCGGGTCTTTGGTTTTTTGGGTCCCATTGACCAAACTCATCTCTGTGCGAAAAGAAACGTTCTTTAGCTCTTGCCTTTTCTTCATCTCTTCTTGCCCCGCCTAAAGCCCCATCAAACTTATGTTTTTCAATTGCATCTAATAAGGTAGTAGTTTGCAAAGCATTTCTTGAAGCGTTCAAACCGGTTTCTTCTTTTACTCTTCCTTCATCAATAGAGTCCTGCACTTTGGCAACTATTAATTTTGCCTGCAGTTCTTTAACATGATTATCTCTAAACTCAAGTGTTTCAGGGAAATTATGCCCTGTGTCTACGTGCATTAAAGGGAATGGAATTCTAGCAGGGTAAAAAGCTTTTCGTGCAAGGTGAGCAACTAGAATTGAATCTTTACCGCCAGAATAGAGTAGCACTGGTCTTTCTAATTGTGCAGCTGCCTCTCTAATAACATAAATGGCTTCTGATTCTAGTTCTTTTAAATTATTAAGATGATAATTTATCATGGTCTATTTTGATACTTTGGGAACTATATACTCAATGAGTTTCTTCACTGATTCTTCAATAGTTAATGTGTCTGTTACAATTTCAATTTCCGGACTGCCAGGGGGTTCATAAGGTGAAGATATTCCGGTAAAGTTTTCAATTTCGCCTTTCCTCGCTTTTTTATAAAGCCCTTTTACATCCCTTTTTTCACAAATTTCGAGGGCGCAATTTACAAAAATTTCAATGAATTCTCCATCCTCAACCAAGGCTCTAACTTGCTTTCTATCAGATTGGTAAGGTGAGATAAACGCTGTTAAAACGATTAAACCGGCATCTACCATCAACTTTGCAACTTCTCCTATTCTTCTAATATTTTCCACTCTGCCTTTTTCACTAAAGTCTAAGTCTACGTTTAACCCATGCCTAATGTTATCCCCATCTAAAATATAGGTAGCATAGCCTTGCTTTGCCAACTCTTGTTCAACGCCATCTGCCAAGGTAGATTTGCCTGATCCGCTTAAACCGGTGAACCATAATATGCAGGGTTTTTGGTTTAGTTTTTCACCACGCTTTTCTTTATTGATTTGATGATGCTGTTTAAATATATTTTCTGCCATAGAATTAATTAATGTTGTAAAGATAACTTATCCCTAGAACTGTTATAAGCATTGTCATAATTGCCGGAATAAAACCAAACCGAGTGTAATCAGAAAACTTATATCCACCAGGACCAAAAACCATTAAGTTAGTCTGGTAACCATATGGAGTTACAAAATCTGCTGATGCCGCAAATGCAATTAATAATAGAAATGGTTCCGGATTTGAAAAACCCGACTCCTGAAAAACTGCTATTGCAATTGGAAACATTATAGCAGCTGAAGCCGCGTTTGTAACAAACATGGTAAGAAGATTGGTTATTATATATAATACAAAAAGCACAACCAATCCATTGTTTAACGGTTCTAATAATACCAATACTACATGTGCTATAAATGCGGCTGCACCTGAGTTTTGAATGGCTACTCCCAAGCTTATTGCCAAAGCAAGTATGGCAAGCAATTGCAAGTCGAGAGACTTTCTAATGTCTTTAATATTTATTAAACCAAATAATACCAAGCCACTTATTAACACAAGCAATGATAAAAATAAAGAGACCAAGTTCATTGCTGCTAGTGCAAGTGCAATTATTGAAGCGATAATTATATAAATGGAACTTTTGTGTGGCTTTAATGCCATTTCTTCTCGAGTAGACAATACATATAAATTACGATTGTTTACTGCACGGTTTTTAAATTCTTTACCCGTAACCAAAAGCAATAAATCCCCAGCCTTTAAAACATTATGTCCAATTTTTCCTTCCAGTTTTTCTCCATTTCTGTTGATGGCAATAATGGATGCGTTATAATTTTCTCTAAAATTATTTTCTTTAACAGTGCTTTGTATCAATGCAGAGTTTGGTGCAACAACAGCTTCAACAATATCTGTTGAATCTAATACCGAGTAATGACTTAGTTCTTTTAGGCGAATGTCCTTCTGATTTTTTGCAACATCAATAATGGTTTCAGTATCTCCCGCAAATAGTAGAATATCATTCGCAAGTAACAGTTCATTAGGCAATACCGGAGTAATGTGTTTATCACCTCGGATTATTTCAACCAAGAATAATCCTTTCAAATTTCTTAGACCGGCCTCTTCAATCGTATTGTTAATATGAGATGAATCATCAGGTATGATTGTTTCAACAAAATATTCTCGCGGATGTTCACTTACATCTTCCATGGCCCCTTTTCTGTTAGGAAGAAGTAGGTCGCTAAAAAAGATCACATAAAGACAAACCGCAACCATTATAAATGCCCCGACTTTTATAAAAGCAAAAAAATCTAGTCCTTCAAAACCCTGCTCTATGGCCATACCATTTATAATAAGGTTTGTAGAAGTTCCGATAAGTGTTAACATTCCCCCAACAATAGCAACATAAGAAAGTGGCATTAAAACTTTAGAGGGATTTATTCCTTTTTTATTTGCCCAGGAATAAACATTTGGAAGCATAATGGCAACCAAGGGTGTGTTATTTACAAAACCCGACAATCCACCTACCATTAAAGCCATACGGGCAATGAAGCCTTTTGTGTTAAGTGTAGGTTTTAGAAATCGATTCAATATATAATTGAGCGCACCTGTTTTTCTAAACACATTACTGAGCAGTAATAGAAAAAAGATAATAGCAATGTTTTCATTTGAGAAACCTGTCAAGGCTTCAGAAGGAGAAATGATGTTAGTGATTAATAAAAGAATGATTGCCATGGTAAAAGCCATAACAGGTCTAAACCATTCTTTAAATAATGAGACAACCAATAAAAGGATTACAGTAGCAACTACTGCAATTTCAAAATTCATAAGCTAATTAATTACCAACCGGGTGCCAGGTTGTTTTAATTTCTTGTGTATCTAATATAAAATAAGGATTCTGTGCTTCTTCTTTTGACCAGTCTTTTCTAGAATCAGTAATTAATCGTTTTACGTTAGAAGAAATATTTTGTTGTAATATTTTAATCAGCTCTTTATTGTCATCTAAATACATAATGGCATTCACATCCATATGTGTAGCAACCCATTTTATTACTTCGCTATGCTTGGCTGTTAGAAGGTTAACGCTACCTGCAGGAACGTCAGAATCATTTAGTATTTCAGCAAAGGTGCTTGTTGTTATATGATAATTCTCACTACCGAAACAAATAACAGAATTCCCACCAACTAATGCAGGAGCAATACTTGAAACTAATCCTAATAAACTGAACTTTGCCGGTGCAAAACTTACTACAACTCCTGTAGGTTCAGGAAATGAAAAGTTGAAATATGATGACGCAACCGGATTTACGGAACTAAAAATTTGTTGATACTTATCACACCATCCGGCATAATAAACCAAACGTTCTATAGAAGCACCAACTTCATTTACTGCAGTTGCATGTGTCTGACCTTGTTCTATTAATTGATTTACAAACTGATCTCTTCTGTCTTCTAACATTTCGGCCATACGGTACAAAATTTGACCACGGTTGTAGGCAGTTCTTCCTTGCCACCCTGATTGTGCTTTGCGGGCAGCCACTACCGTGTTTCTAAAATCTTTACGACTAGCTCTGCAAATGTTTGCACTTACTTTTCCTTCTTCATTTTTTACTTTAATGTATCTACCAGACTCACTTCTCTCAAACTTACCATTGATATATAGTTTGTAGGTTTTAAGTACCTGTAGTCTTTTAGAAGCATTGCTGCCATTACCATTTAGCGAAGTTTTGGAGCTTTTTTTAGTGACTTTATTTTTCGATTTTACCTTTTGCATCTCAATCAATTTTTAAACATGTACATATGCAGACAATCCATGTAGTCCGCCTTCACGTCCAACACCACTTTCTTTGTAACCACCAAATGGCGAAGTTGGATCAAACTTGTTAAATGTATTTGCCCACATCACACCGGCTTTTAATTTTCCGGTAACATTAAATATTTTTGAACCTTTATCAGTCCATACACCTCCGGACAAACCGTATGGTGTGTTATTGGCTTTTTCGATTGCTTCTTCTACCGTTCTAAATGTTTGTATTGCTAGTACCGGACCAAAAATTTCTTCTTGCACAATGGTACTGCTTTGCGCAACATCAGTAAATATGGTTGGTTTAAACCAAAACCCTTTTGCAGGAACGGAACAAGAAGACTGATAGCAGTTACCTCCTTCATTAATTCCAATTTTTACCAGGCTTTTTATTTTCTTCAGTTGCTCTTTAGAGTTGATGGCACCTACGTCTGTGTTTTTATCCAATGGATCACCAACAACAAGTGTTTCCATTCTTTCTTTCAGTTTGTGAATCACTTCTTCTGCAACAGACTCTTGTACTAATAAACGAGAACCTGCGCAACACACATGCCCTTGGTTAAAAAAGATACCGTTTATAATTCCTTCAACTGCCATATCTATACTGGCATCTTCAAAAATGATGTTGGCAGCTTTTCCGCCCAGCTCCAGAGTATATTTTTTATCAGTACCCGCCAATGCATTCTGAATTATTTTTCCAACATCCGTAGAACCGGTAAATGCAATTTTATTTAACTGTGGATGTGCAGTTATTGCTGCACCCGTTCTGCCTGCACCGGTTATTATATTCACAATACCATCCGGTAACTCTGCTTCTTGAATTAGTTCAGCTAATTTTAGTGCAGTTAAAGGAGTGGTTTCTGCCGGCTTTAGTACAACTGTATTACCAGCAGCTAAAGCTGGCGCAATCTTCCATGCTGCCATTAACAATGGAAAATTCCACGGAATAATTTGTCCTGCTACACCCATTGACCTTGGATGAACACCAGGAAAGGCATAGTTTAATTTATCTGCCCAACCAGCATAATAAAAAAAATGAGCTGCAGCTAATGGAACATCTACATCACGAGATTCACGAATGGGTTTGCCGCCATCCATTGATTCAATCACTGAAAACTCACGTGCTCTTTCTTGTATCATTCTGGCAATACGATAAAGGTATTTTCCTCTTTCTTTACCCGGCATTTTAGACCAGGTATTATCATATGCTTTTCTTGCAGCTTTTACGGCTTTGTCAACATCAGATTCATTCGCTTCTGCAACACTGGCAATTTTCTTTTCTGTTGCCGGATTTATAGTTGTAAAATATTTTTTGCTATTCGGTTTTACAAACTTGCCATTTATAAATAAATCGTACTTCTCTTTTAGTTCTATATGGTCAGTGCTCTCTGGGGCAGCAGAATAAGCCCATTTATTACTGAATTTCAATTTCGGAGCACGTTTATTTTGTTTTTTCTTAGCCATTTTGTGATTAAATTCTGTTATTTCAAAGGTAGGAATTTATTTGCTGCCAATTTTCAAATCACATACCCATAATCATGAATAATCAACACCCTTTTATACCTTATAATTTACCGAATTTTAGTGCTGAAGAACTGCTTAAAAAGAGCAAAGAATATTTAGAGTTTTTTGAAGGCAGAAGAACTGTAAGAGAATTTTCAGATAAGGATGTACCAAAAAAAGTTATAGAAAATATCATTAAAACAGCATCTACATCGCCATCTGGTGCACATAAACAACCTTGGACGTTTTGTGTAGTGAGTTCAAAAGAAATAAAAAAGAAAATTAGAGAAGCAGCTGAAAAAGAAGAGTATGAAAGCTATAACAACAGAATGCCCGACACTTGGTTAAAGGATTTAGAACCATTTCAAACGGATTGGCATAAACCTTTTTTAGAAACGGTGCCCTGGATAATTGTTGTGTTTAAAAAGGCGTATGATATAACAGATGGCAAAAAAACCAATAACTATTACGTAAATGAATCTGTAGGGTTGGCCTGTGGTTTTCTTTTGAATGCTATATACCATTGTGGTTTGGCTGCACTTACCCACACTCCAAGCCCTATGAATTTTTTAACTAAGGTGCTTAATAGGCCGGAGAATGAAAGGCCGTTTTTATTAATACCAGTTGGGTATTTAGCCGAGGGTGCAAAGGTTCCTGAACTAAAAAGAAAAAGCCTAGAAGAAGTGAGTGTGTTTTATGAATAAGGATTATTAGGATCAGGTCTAACATTTGGATACCTTCTGTAATGGTCTTCTTTCACTAGGTCAACCAATTTACTTTTGAATGCTTGAAAATTTTCTTTGTTGATTGCAGAGATAAATATACTGTGCTTGCCAATTTTTCCCATCCAGGTATTTTTTAAATCCTTTAATGATAGATTTTCTTTTTCTATGGGAGTAAGGTCATCCTCGTCTTTTTCAATAAAAGAATAAGCATCAATTTTATTGAAGACCATAAGCTGTGGTTTGTTGGCAGCCCCTAGTTCTACTAAGGTTTGGTTTACAACAGCAATTTGTTCTTCAAAATTGGGATGCGAAATGTCAACCACGTGCACAAGTATGTCTGCTTCTCGCACCTCATCTAGCGTAGACTTAAATGACTCTACTAAATCATGAGGTAATTTTCTAATAAATCCAACCGTGTCTGAACACAAAAACGGAATTCGATCAATAACTACTTTACGAACAGTTGTGTCAAGCGTTGCGAATAATTTATTCTCTGCAAATACATCAGACTTTGCCAGCTGATTCATTAAAGTTGATTTGCCAACATTGGTATAACCAACCAGTGCAACACGTACAATATTTCCTCTACCTTTTCTTTGAGTGTGCTGTTGCTTGTCAATTTCTTCAAGTTTTTTCTTCAGTCGAGAAAGTTTATCCCTAATTACACGTCTGTCTGTTTCAATTTCCGTTTCACCCGGACCCCTCATTCCAATACCACCTCTTTGTTTTTCTAAGTGAGTCCACATACGTGTTAAGCGCGGAAGCAAGTATTTGTATTGTGCTAACTCTACCTGGGTTCTGGCTTGTGAAGTGCGTGCACGTTTGGCAAAAATGTCGAGAATTAAATTGTTTCGATCTAAAATTCTGCACTCCAATTCACGTTCAATATTTCTTAATTGTGATGGTGTTAGTTCATCATCAAAAATCACCATATCAATTTCATTGTCCTCTACATATGTATGTATCTCATGTAGTTTTCCAGAGCCAACATAGGTTTTTGGGTCAGGCCTGGTAAGTGATTGTGTGTATTGTTTTTTTGTTCTTGCCCCCGCGGTTTCTGCTAAAAATTGCAGCTCTTCTAAGTACTCTTTTACTTGCACTGCGTTTTGTTCTTTACTAATAACACTAACCAATACAGCAGTTTCGGTTGGCACAGAAGTTTTTACAGGTTTATGAGACATGAATAGAATTGCTTACAGAACGCAAGTTAGCAATGCAAATGAGAAGTGTAAAATGAAATCAGAATACTTCTGCCTCCATGACGGCTGCAGACTCTTGAAGTATTTTTAGCCAAAGTGTAGAATAAAAAGACTCATTGAATTTTTTGAGCTCATCTATTTTGCTTTGTAGCACATTGGCATCAGGTGATTTTTTGAGTAGCTCTTGAAAAAAGCCATCAATAATTCCATAAACGGGTTGTGTTTGATTGCCACCCAGGCGAGCTACTTTTATAAAATTACTTTTTGCCTTATCATAATCTTGTTTTAAAAATTGAAAGTATCCTTCCAGTTCAGCTTTTTTAATTTCAATATCACTTCTTTCAGCACCGGCATTACTAATAATGTCTATCAATTCAAGAAACACATTATCCTCAATTTTTCTTTGTCCGGTTAAAGCCAAATGAAAATAAATTACAAAACGGGTGGTTGCAGAACGGATGATTGCTTTTTGTGTTTGGTTATGCTCGCTCTTTCCATTTTGATAAGACAGGATGTAATCAACTTCGTCAAGTAATTTCAGCGCACCTTCATAATCATAATTGTCACAACAAACTTCTGCATGTATTATTTTAAATAAGGCCAATTCATCACTTGTATCTTCTTTTCTTGCAACATCAATAGCCTTGTTCAAGTAACCTAAGCGAACCGGCACAGGTTCTCGGTTTAAAAATTTGGCAAGTGTTACATTAATGTCTTTGGCGCTTTCAGGTACTACGTTTATTATTTCTTCAAAATGCATTTGTGCGTATTCTATATAGGGTTCTAAGTAATGTTTTTTGTTTTCTAAGTATTCAGAAATCTGAATGATGCGAATCAACGTTTCGTACTTAGATTTAGTTGATGATTCTTTAATCAAAAGTTTGCAAAGCTCATCATACAAAGCAATTATTTCGCTTTGATTACAGATGCCATGCTCTGCTTCATTAATAACTTGTTGTGCTTTTAATCCTGTGCTCACGTGTTCGGCATTAATCTCTGCCATCTTGTGTACATTTTCATACTCTTCAACCATTTGTCCAATTTTGTAGTTCAATGATTCTTGTTGGTAGTATTTGTGAACCATGCGGTAAAGAGAAAGAAGTAGTTCGTACTCTTCACACTCTAATAGTTCCTGCTTTAATATGTCTATTTGGTTAAGTACAGATTTGAACTTGCCGGCAGCAATTTGATCCTTAATATGCAAGTATTTATTAAAAATGTTCTCGTAATTTGCTTCCGGTCTAACAAAATTTTTAAACTCGTCTGTTTCAATAAAAGCACCAATATCTTTATTAATAGATCTAATTGTTTCTACAAGTTCATTGCTTTGCACTCTTTTAAAACGCATTTTTTGCAAATCGGCAGGGTCAAAATCATTACTGTGTCTGTACAGCTCTAACAATTTTGAAACAAAAGAGTGTAAATCCTGGTTTTTTCCTGTACTTATTTTGTCTGCAATAAAATCAAGAGTTGTTTTCTCCTTAGGTAAAAGGAAAACATTGTTAATATCGGTTTTGCGCAATTTGGCAGTCCTTTTCATAAAAAAATGCTAATGAACAATTAAAAATCAATTCAATAGCAACCGGTATTAGGGAGGTTAATGATTTTGTTTTAACTGATTCAAATGTATTACTTTAGTGCTCCATTTAACTTGAATTCTATGAAGAAATTACTAACAATCTTATTAACGTTTGTATGGCTCTTACCAACTATGTGTTTGGCTCAAGAAACCTATCCATTTAATGGCGTTAAAGACAAAAGAAGCACGGTGCATGCATTTACTAATGCAAATATTTTTACAGAAAACGGAAAGTATTTAGAAAACGCAACTTTAGTAGTGCAAGAAGATAAAATTATTAGTGTTGGAACAAATGTTTCTGTTCCATCAAATGCAGTGGTGCACGATTTAAATGGCTTGTTTATTTATCCTTCTTTAATTGATCCATATACTAGTTTTGGAATTAAGAAAGTTGAAAATAATTCAACCCGACAAGGTCCTCAATATCAAACAAACAAGAAAGGTGCATATCACTGGAATGAAGCTGTGAAACCGGAAACAAGTGCGCATGAAATTTTTGTTTACGATAAAACTAAAGCAAAACAGTATAGAGATAATGGTTTTGCAGTGTTGTTAACACATAGTAATGATGGTGTTGTGCGGGGTTCAGCAAGTATGGTAGCGCTGGATGATGAAAAGGAAAATGAAATTATATTAAAAGACATTGCAGCTGCGTGTTATTCATTTCAAAAGGGAAACAGCAGACAAAGCTATCCTTCATCGCAAATGGGAAGTATTGCACTATTAAGGCAAACGTACTTGGATGCAGATTGGTATGGCAAGGGTGGTGATAAGGAAGAGTTTAATATTTCACTGGATGCATTTAATAAGCTTCAGAATGTTCCTCAAATATTTTTAGTTCAAGATAAATTAGAAGCATTACGAGCGAGTAAAATTGCTAATGAGTTCGGCAAAAACTACATAATAAAAGGGGGTGGAGATGAATATTTAAGAAGTGCAGATATTAAGAGCACAGGTTCTTCTTTTATTATTCCGGTTAATTTTCCTAAGCCTTATGATGTAAAGGATCCTTATGAATCAATCAATGTTTCCTTGTCACAAATGAAGCACTGGGAGTTGGCACCTTCAAATGCAAAACTATTGAATGATGCAGGAATAAATTTTGTGTTTACTGCACATGGATTGAAGTCTACTAAAGATTTTAGTTCCAATGTTGAAATGGCAATTGAAAGAGGTTTGAATAGAAGTGATGCAGTACTTGCTTGTACAAAGAACACAGCAAGTCTGTTTGGTATGGATGACCAAGTTGGAAGTATTAAAGTAAATGCATATGCAAATTTTATTGTATGCAGCGATTCATTATTTAAAAAAGAAAATAAAATTTTACAGCATTGGGTAATGGGTTCAAAGTATAACATGGCTGAATATCCTAAGCGAGATATTCGAGGTGTATACAATGTGAAAGCAAGCAATAACAAGAATTTAATAATGCAAATCAGTGGCAACAGAATTAATCCTACGGTCACATTTCATCAAGACACATTAAAGCATAAGTGCAAGCACACGCTAAAAAATGGTTTCTATAATTTTAATTTTTCTGCAAAACTTGACGGCAAGAGCACACCAGTTAAGTTAACAGGTACATATGATGTAACTGCAAAAGAGTTTAGTGGTAAGGGGCAATTGAGTAATGGTACCTGGTTTGACTGGACAGCAAATTATGTAAGTGCGGATACCACAAAGACAAAAGACAATAAGAAACCTGAAGCAAAAAAGCTGGGTGAAGTTTGGTATCCGAATATGGCCTATGGCTTTAACGAATTGCCTAGTACAGAAAAAGTACTTTTTAAAAATGCTACTGTTTGGACCAATGAAAAAGCAGGCATTCTTGAAAAAACAGATGTGCTTATACAAGATGGAGTAATTAAAAAAATTGGTCAGAATTTATCAGGTGGCGGTGCAACAGAAATTGATGCAAACGGAATGCACTTAACTTGTGGCATTATTGATGAGCATTCTCACATTGCAATTAGCAAAGGTGTGAACGAAGGTACTCAAGCAAGTTCTGCAGAAGTTAGAATTGGCGATGTAATTAATAGTGACAACATTCATATATATAGGCAATTGGCCGGAGGTGTTACCACTTCTCAATTATTGCATGGCTCGGCAAACCCAATTGGCGGGCAAAGTGCAATAATAAAACTGCGTTGGGGAAGTGCACCTGAAGATATGAAAATGAAAGAAGCAGTTCCGTTTATAAAATTTGCGTTGGGAGAGAATGTAAAGCAAAGCAATTGGGGCGACAGGCAAACGATTCGATATCCACAAACAAGAATGGGTGTAGAGCAAGTGTATGTAGATGGTTTTACAAGAGCAAGAGAATATGAAAAAGCATTAGCTTCCGGTAAGAATGTAAGAAGAGATTTAGATTTGGAGGCACTTAGTGAAATACTAAACAGTGAACGTTTTATCACTTGCCACTCTTACCAACAAGGAGAAATAACGATGTTAATGCGAGTAGCTGAGCAGTTTGATTTTAAGCTAGGGACCTTTACGCACATATTAGAAGGGTATAAAGTTGCTGACAAAATGAAAGAACATGGTGTTGGTGCTTCAACTTTCTCTGATTGGTGGGGGTATAAATACGAAGTAATTGAAGCCATTCCTTTTAATGCTGCCATACTTGTAAGAATGGGCGTTGTTACAGCAATAAACTCAGATGATGCAGAAATGGGAAGAAGATTAAATCAAGAGGCGGCTAAATCAATAAAGTATGGTGGATTAAGTGAAGAAGAAGCATGGAAATTATGTACGCTAAACCCGGCAATTCTTTTAAAAATTGATAAATATGTTGGAAGCATTAAAGAAGGAAAGCATGCAGATGTTGTATTGTGGACAGACAATCCATTAAGTGTATATGCAAAAGTAGAACAAACCTATGTAGATGGTAAATTATATTTTGATTCTAAAAGAGATGCTGAACTAAGAAAAATAATCCAGCAGGAGAGAGCGAGACTAATTTCTGCAATGAATGGAGATAAAACTCCCGATAGTGAAAAACAAAGACCCAAAAAGAAAGAAGAAATAGAACATAAGTGCAACGATGATGAGCATAAGGATGATGAATATTTAAATAACTAAGAAGATGAAAAAAATATATATAACACTAATCGCATTATTAAGTGCAAGCATTTTATTCGCACAAACCCCCGTACCTGCCAAAAAGCAGAGCAAGTCAATTGTGTTGATGGGTGCTACTGCACACTTGGGTGATGGTACCGTAATTGAAAACGCTGCTATTGGTTTTAAAGATGGAACCTTTAATCTGATTGCAGATGCAAGAACCATTCGTTTGGCCAGTGATGCTTACGATACCATCATTAATTTAAATGGAAAGCATGTCTATCCTGGATTAATTGCTGCTAATACTGTGTTGGGAATTAGGGAAATTGGTGCAGTGCGTGCAACATCTGATCATAGAGAGGTTGGAGGAGTAAATCCAAGTGCACGTTCTTTAATTGCATATAGCACAGACTCAAGAGTTACACCAACTGTTAGATATAATGGGGTAATGTTAGCTGAAGTAACTCCACAAGGAGGTCTTGTTTCGGGTAGTAGTTCGGTTATGAAATTAGACGGATGGAATTATGAAGATGCAATTTTAAAAAGTGATATAGGTATTCATGTAAACTGGCCAAGGATGCGTGTGCGTGATGCCTGGTGGGCACCAAAGCCGGAAGTACAACGAAAAAGAACCGCTGAAAATTTAGCACAACTACACCAGTTATTTAATGATGCATACAGCTATTATAAAACAGACAATAAAAAACAAGCGAACCAGCATTTCGAGGCAATGAATGGTTTGTTTGATGGGAGTAAAAAGTTATTTGTGCATGCAGATTATATAAAAGAAATAATTTCTGCAGTTAACTTTGCAAATAAGTACCAAATAAAACTTGTTATAGTTGGCGGAACAGATGCTTTAATGGCTAGCGATTTATTAAAAGAAAATAATGTACCCGTTGTATTGGAAGATATTCATCGTGTGCCAAGTAGGACCGACCAAGATATTGATATGCCATATCGATTACCGGCATTGTTAAAAGAAGCCGGTGTAGAGTTTTGTGTTTCTGCGCCCGGATTTTGGCAAGTACGTAATCTTCCTTTTCATGCGGGCACTACAGCTGCATACGGTTTAACGAAAGAGGAGGCATTGCAAACAATTACAGCTTGGCCTGCAAAAATTTTAGGTATTGATGATGTTTGCGGAACGTTAACAGAAAACAAACAAGCAACCTTAATTGTGAGTAGTGGAGATGTATTGGATATGCGAACCAGTGTTATCGAAATGGCTTTCATTCAGGGAATGGAATTAGACTTAGTTAGCATTCAAACAGAAATGAATGAGAAGTTTCTGGGGAAATTTGGCTTAGAGTAGATTAATTCACTTGATAAGGTTTCTCGCGATTGAGTTGTGCAATGTATTTTCCAATTACATCAAACTCAATATTTACAATAGTGCCTTTTTTAAATTGCTTAAAATTGGTGTGCTCATAAGTGTATGGGATAATCGCCACTGAAAAGCCTTGTGCATTTTGTTTTACTACCGTTAAGCTAACACCATTTACGCAAATACTCCCTTTATCAACTACCAAATAGCTTTTTGGGTTGATGTACTTAAATTCAAATAACCAACTACCTGCTTCTTCTGTTATGTTTTCGCAAATAGCAGTGCTGTCTACGTGACCTTGCACCATATGGCCATCCAATCGGTCGCCAATTTTTAAGCTGCGCTCAATGTTTACTAAATCGCCTGTTTGTAATTTACCAATGTTGCTTTTTTCTAAGGTCTCTTTAATAGCGGTAACGGTATATATATCTCCATCTATTGTGGTTACCGTTAAGCAAACACCATTATGAGAAACACTCTGGTCAATTTTTAGTTCGTGAGTTATTGAACTGGACAAGCTAATGTCAATATTAGATTGGTTAGGAGAAATTTTCTCCACCTTAGCCAAAGTTTCAATGATACCTGTAAACATAAAATGAAATTAAGAAAATTTTATTCAGAAAAACTTTTAGAGTCTAATATGTGCACAAAACCGGTAATGGTTCTAGGAATTATTCCACTTAAATAGATTTCGTTTACTCTGCAAGTGTAATGGTAAACGCCATCAGAAAGAATCGCATCAGAATCCTGATGTTTACCATCCCAATTTATAAATGGGTCTGTTGTTTCAAAAACAATTTGTCCCCAGCGGTTATAAATCTTAAGGTCAATGCTTTCAATAAAGCGAGGCGAATCCGGTATCGGAATAAATAAATCATTGATGTTATCTGCATTGGGTGTAAACACATTTGGCAATTCAAACAATGGGCAGTTATCTACACAAACGGTGTCATCTGCCAATGATTCGTTACCAACTGAATCCGTTGCTGTTATGTAATAACAACCGGCAACTGAAGATTGCAAGCCTGTATGATTAAATGTTGTATCACCATTGTTAATTGTTGCAATGTTTGTGAACGTTCCGTTTAGTACAGGTGTATAGAAAATCGAATAGAATGCAACATCATTTAAACAATCTTGATTTGGAAGCGGGTCCCAATTCAAAAAATTAACAGAAAAACAATCTGTTGTAACATCCAGTATTGGCGAACATGGTGGTACATTGTCTACTGGAGTAGCGCACCGTTCTTGAGATAAATTGATAATAGGGTCAATTAATCCTGAACCACTATAAGAACCAATACTTTCAATATAATAGCAATACTCAGTACCATTATCTAAACCTTCATCTGAGTAGTTCTGTGTAGAACTTGTGCCAATCGAATCCCAAAGCATGCTGGCGTTTTGTCTGTATATAATATAGTCTGTATTTGTCCAGGGTACATGTTCTTCCCAACTCAAATTGTTTTTACTGTCTGTAGGGCTAACTGATAAAAATACAGAAGAAGCAATTGCAGAACTTCCAAGCAAAAATGTATTTCCCGGTGTGTCATTATAAATATCAACTTGAAATGACCAAGCATCATTTTTAGTATCAATGCCGGTGTAATTAAAAATTGTATCGTTTAAATCATTAATCACCAATAGTGTACTAAAGTTGTCTCCAAAAAACCCCGTTGAACCTTTTAACTCATAGTAATATGGGCCAGGTGCTTGAACGGTATCAATGTCTGTTGGTTTAGACCATACTACATCCAATGAACCTGTAACATCATTTGTTGTAATAATGCTCACATTCGTAATAACAGGTGCTACACGTTTTAATTCAGTACAAACTTCAACAGATGCATAGCTTTGTGCTCCATCAGGGTAGCAGGCTACAACCATATAACAATATTCATTTCCGGGTATTAAACCACCCCCACCATTATCATCCAAAAATGTTGTATCTGTTAAACTTGGTGTAGTCCCAACTAACTGATAACCGGTGTAAGCCGGTACACCTGTTTCACATTGTGATGGAATGAAACCAAAGAACCCTTGCCTTCTGTAAATTTTATAACTCACTGCTTCTGCACATTCGCTTTGCTCCCAAGTGAGTTGAGCATCATTACCCATTAAAGTTATTGTTGGGTTTTTTGGTGCCGGCCCAACTACTGTAATATCTATTCTTTCTAAGTCAATTAATTGTACATCCGGGCCATCGTCTATTACTTTAAATAAAATCTGGTAAGGGCTTTTTCTTACATGCAAGCATTTTGTTTCCCAGGTAAAGGTTCCGCTAACATTTGCAATAGCAATTTGCGGTTGAGGAAACGTTGCTGGGTTCTGTATAATATAAGGTCCACCACTC
>JABDLV010000014.1 GCA_013001815.1 Bacteroidia bacterium | reverse complement strand
TAAAACGATTTATAAAAACCGGAATGTTTGAAGGAGAACCGGAGAAAGATATTTATGGCAAAAGTCCGGATTTGCCTTTGAAAGCGATATCAAAAAAACCAATTACCAGTACAGACCAAGAACTAATTACAAATCCAAGAGCTCGTAGTGCAAAAATGCGAGTAGCTGAAAAAGCGCAAAAGCAAACGTGAACAAGTATAAGAAGACCGAAAAAGCTAAACCCAAATCAAAGCAAGGTAAATCCGTTTTCCGAAAAATTGCCAGCGCCATAAATGTAGTTGGCTACATCAACAAAAATATGATTGTTGGTATGATGCCGTTCATGTTTTTTCTGACAGCACTTTGTCTTATATATATAGCAAATAGTTACTACGCAGAAAAAACAGTTCGCGAAATAGATACTATTTCTAAAGAGCTAAAAGAACTACGCTCAGAATACATTACGGGTAAAAGTGATTTAATGTATAGCAGTAAGCAATCAAATGTTGCTGTAAAGTCAGCAGATATAGGAATTAAAGAATCATTAATTCCGCCCAGCAAAATAATTGTAAGTCAAGAAGAACTAAGTGAAAATAAAGAAGTAATTGAACGCTAAAAAAGACATATTATTTAGAATGTACTTGATGTATGCATTGGTATGCCTATTTGGTGTAGCAATACTTGGTCAAATAGTTCGGCTTCAATTTGTAGAAGGCGAAAAATGGAAAGCCCGCTCAGAGAAATTTATTTTAAAGCATAAACCAATTGATGCATCACGCGGAAATATTTATTCTGTTGACGGTAGTCTCTTGGCTACATCAGTTCCTATTTACGATGTGTTTTTAGATTCCAAGTGCGATGGATTATCGGATGAAACCTTTAATCAAGAAGTATCTCAGTTGGCATATAAGTTAAGTGGATTGTTTGAAGATAAATCATCCGCTGAGTATAAAAAAATTCTTGTAAGAAATAGAAACAACGGTGTTCGCTACTGGAGTTTGCAAAAAAATATATCTCATCATCAATTAAAAGAGCTAAAGACGTTCCCGATTTTAAAATATGGCAAGTTTAAAGGTGGTTTAATTGTAGAACAAAAAACAAAAAGACAAAAACCGTTTCGCTTATTGGCTGAAAGAACCATTGGATATACCAGAGAAGGAATACAACCGGTTGGGCTAGAAGGAGCATATGATGAATACCTAAAAGGAACAGGAGGAGTTCGCTTAATGCAAAGACTTTCAGGAAATGCCTGGAAACCGGTGCACACTGAAAACGAAATTGATCCAAAAGATGGAAGTGATTTAGTAACAACCATTGATTTAAATATTCAAGACGTTGCAGAAAATGCACTGTATACACAACTGGCTAAACATAATTCGAATAAGGGTTGTGTAATAGTTATGGAAGTTGCAACCGGTGAAATTAAAGCCATTGCCAACTTAACCCGGAAAGGTCCAGAACATTACGAAGAAGATTATAACTATGCCATTGGATACAGTACAGAGCCTGGTTCAACTTTTAAACTTCCTGCGTTAATGGCTGGTTTAGAAGATAAAAAATTTGATATCAATGATAGTGTAGATACACATGATGGCTGGATTGTTTATTATGGTAGAACCTTAAAAGATACTAAAGGTGGTAAAGGTGTTGTGTCTGTTAAGCGTGCTTTTGAGTTGTCATCTAACGTAGCAGTATCAAAATTAATCTTTGATAATTACAAATCAGAGCCCCAGCAATTTATTGACCGGCTGCACTCTTTCGGTTTAAATTCTAAACTGGGTTTAGATATAGTTGGAGAAGGTACACCGAGAATTAAAAATGTAAAAGACAGAGACTGGAGTGGTTTGTCATTACCCTACATGAGTATTGGTTATGAAACGCAATTAACTCCCTTGCAAACATTAACATTTTATAATGCAGTAGCAAACGATGGTAAGATGATGAAGCCAATGTTTGTTAAAGAAATTCGTGACAAGGGAAAACTCATCAAAAAATTTGAACCCGTTGTTGTAAATCCATCCATAGCATCTGCTCCAACCATTAAAAAAGCACAAGAGATGTTAGAAGGTGTGGTAGAAAGAGGTACTGCTACAAACCTAAAATTTAAAGAATATAAAATTGCGGGTAAAACCGGTACTGCACAAATGGCATATGGTAAAAAAGGTTACGATCAAGATGGTTCAAAACAATACCAAGCATCTTTTGCGGGATATTTTCCTGCTGAAAACCCACAATACAGTTGCATTGTAATAGTGTATAATCTTTCAAGCAAATTTTATTATGGTAACCTGGTTGCCGGTCCGGTGTTTAAAGAAATAGCAAACAAAGTGTATGCTACCCGCATTGATATGCATGATGAAGTGAGTGGACACTATGCACAAGTAGAACAAGGAAGTCCGAAAGTGAAAAATGGTGATGTAAATAACTTGGCAGGTCTTTTCGGAGGCTTGGAATTAAACTACGAGATGCCATCAACACACAGTGGTTGGGTGCAAACTACCAATATAGATTCTGTAATAAGTGTTACAGATAAACCGCTTGGTGATAAAGTAATTCCATCAGTAATAGGAATGGGAATGCGCGATGCAATTTATGTATTAGAAAGCAAGGGATTGGAAGTAATTGTTAAAGGCAAGGGACGAGTAGTTAAGCAATCGTTAAAAAAGGGAAGCAGATATAATCCCGGACAAAAAATAACAGTTGAATTAAGGTAATGAAGAGCTTAAAAGATTTATTATATAAAACTGGAATTGTCGAAGTGCTTGGGAGCACAGACATTTCTATTTCTTCCATTTGTTTTGATTCAAGAAAAGCAAATCCAGATTCAGTATTTATTGCAGTAAAAGGAATACATACCGATGGGCATGATTATATAGAAACAGCAATAGAAAAAGGATCGATTGCAATAGTATGTCAATCATTTCCTTCAACTATTCATGAAGGAATTACTTATGTAAAAGTAAAAGACAGTTCTGTAGCCTTAGCATTTGTAAGTGATAATTTTTTCGACCATCCATCTTCAAGAATAAAATTGGTTGGCATTACAGGCACAAATGGTAAAACAACAGTAGCTACATTATTGTATGAAATGTTTCAGCAACTTGAATTAAAAGTTGGATTGATTTCTACTGTTAGGTATTTAATCGATAAAGCTGAGTTGCAGGCAACGCACACTACTCCTGATGTGCTTACGATAAATGAAATGCTTTCAAAAATGATAGAGCAGGGATGCGAATATTGTTTTATGGAAGTTAGTTCTCACGCCATTAGTCAAAATCGCGTATGTGGACTGCATTTTAGCGGAGCGGTATTCACAAACATTACTCACGACCATTTAGATTATCACGAAACGTTTGATAATTACATCAACACAAAGAAAGAGTTGTTTGATGATTTGCCAAGTGAATCTTTTGCATTGGTAAACCTTGATGATAAACATGCCAAGGTTATGTTGCAAAATACAAAAGGGCATAAACACTCATATAGTCTAAAGCACATGTCTGATTTTAAGGCAAAAGTGGTAGAGAATTCGTTTACCGGTTTGCTTTTGCATATAGATCAGAATGAAGTCTTCTGCAGATTAATCGGACAGTTTAATGCTTCCAATATTTTAAGTGCCTATTCGGTAGCTGTTCTTTTAGGTATAGATAAAGTGAAAGCACTTACTGCAATTAGCAATTTAAAACCGGTTGAAGGCAGATTTGAGGTGATTTCTTCAGTGAACAGCATATATGGCATTGTTGATTATGCACATACACCAGATGCACTGGACAATGTTTTGTTAACCGTAGAAAAATTAAGAACGGGTAATGAACAAGTAATTTGTGTTGTGGGTTGCGGAGGTAACAGAGATAAGGCAAAGAGACCCGAAATGGCAAAAATTGCTTGCGAACTAAGTGATAGAGTGGTGCTAACATCCGACAATCCAAGAACAGAAAATGCAGAAGTGATATTAGATGAAATGCAAAAAGGCGTTTCAGCTGAACATAAAAGAAAAGTACTAAGAATTACAGATAGGGCAGAAGCTATTAAAACTGCTTGCACTTTGGCAAGTCCGGGTGATATAATTCTGGTTGCAGGTAAGGGACATGAAAAGTACCAAGAGATAAACGGAGTTAAATATCCGTTTGATGATTTATTTCAATTAAAAGAATCTTTTAGAATTCTACAGAACTAAATGTTTTATTATTTATTCGACATACTGCACACTCAATTTGATATACCCGGAACCGGTGTGTTTCGTTTTTTAACGTTTAGAGCAGGTATGGCAATAATTGTATCACTGTTTATTTCATTAATTCTGGGTAAGCGCATAATTGGAATGTTGCTTAAGAAACAGGTGGGTGAGTCTGTTAGAGATTTAGGATTAGAAGGACAAAAAGAAAAACAAGGAACACCAACAATGGGTGGCTTAATTATTTTGGCATCCATTCTAGTGCCAACTTTATTATTTACCAAGCTGCACAACGTATATATAATACTAATGATTGTGTCTACTGTTTGGTTGGGAGCAATTGGCTTTATAGATGATTACATCAAAGTATTTAAAAAAGACAAAAAGGGACTTGCAGGTAAATTTAAAGTGCTCGGACAAGTTACTTTAGGATTAATTGTTGGCATTGTCCTTTACTTTAATGATACAGTTGTTGTTCGAGAGAAAGCATTGGATAGTCAAATAGTACTTGAAAGTCCGGCTAAAATTGTTGATAATATTAACAGAACGGAAGGTGTGCTTTTTTCTGTAGAAGATAAGCGATCTACAAAAACAACTATACCATTCTATAAAAATCATGAGTTTGATTATGCTTCGTTAATATCATGGCTTGGTGATGGATATCAAAAGTATGCTTACCTAATTTTTATACCGTTTGTCATACTAATAATAACAGCCGTATCCAATGGTGCTAACATTACAGATGGGATTGATGGATTAGCTACGGGTTCATCAGCAATTATTGGGGCAACCCTGGCAATACTTGCCTGGGTATCTGGTAATACAGTATTCGCAAACTATTTAAACATCATGTACATACCAAACTCAGGTGAGTTAATGGTATTTATGGCTGCATTCGTTGGGTCATGTGTTGGCTTTCTTTGGTACAACTCTTATCCCGCACAAGTTTTTATGGGTGATACAGGTAGTCTTGCACTTGGTGGAATTATCGCAGTGTTCGCAATTGCAATTCGAAAAGAATTATTGATTCCAATTATATGTGGAATCTTTTTAATAGAAAATGTTTCAGTGATGTTACAGGTGAGCTACTTCAAATACACAAAAAAGAAGTATGGAGAAGGTAGGCGGATATTTAAAATGTCACCCTTACATCATCATTATCAGAAACTAGGTTATCACGAATCAAAAATTGTAACACGTTTTTGGATTATAGGAATAATGCTCGGAGTGATGAGCATTATAACATTAAAACTTAGATAGAATTGACTCAGAATAAAAACATAATTGTATTAGGTGCTGCAGAAAGCGGTGTTGGTGCAGCAGTACTTGCTAAAGTGCAAGGGTACAATGTATTTGTTTCTGATATCGGTTCTATTAAAGAAGAATACAAAAAGGAGTTGATTGAAAATGAAATTCTGTTTGAAGAAAACAATCACACGGTAGAAAAAATATTAAGTGCGGGTGAAGTAATCAAAAGTCCGGGTGTACCTGATAATGCGAGCATCATTAGAAAAATAAAAGCTGAAGAAATACCAATCATATCGGAAATAGAATTTGCAGGAAGGTTTACGGATGCAAAAATGATTTGCATTACCGGGACAAATGGAAAAACAACCACTACGCTGTTGACTCATTTTATACTAAAGAACGCAGGCTTAAATGTTGGTCTTGCAGGTAATGTTGGTCACAGTTTGGCAATGCAAGTGGCAAAAAAAAATCATGATTATTATGTAATTGAGTTAAGCAGCTTTCAATTGGATTACATGTTTGAGTTTAGGGCAAACATTGCTGTTCTGCTAAATATTACTCCCGACCATTTAGACCGTTACGATTATAAAATCGAAAACTATATTAATTCAAAATTTAGAATAACACAAAATCAAACTTCAGAAGATGCATTTATTTATTGTGCAGATGATGAAATACTCAACAAAGAAATTACAAACAAAACTATACAAGCGCAATCGTATCCTTTTTCAATAGAAAAGGAAGAAGGAATGACTGCGTATTTAAACTCAAACCAACTCACTATTAACACTCAAACCAAACCACTAACTATGACAATTTATGATTTAGCCCTGCAAGGGAAGCACAATCTGTACAATTCTATGGCAGCTGGAATTTCTTCCAAAATTCTAGACATTAAAAATGAAGAAATAAGACAGAGCTTCTCAGATTTTAAAAATATTGAACACCGATTAGAATTGGTTAATACCATTCACGGTGTGGAATTCATTAATGATTCTAAAGCAACTAATGTAAACTCTACATGGTTTGCACTAGAAAGCGTAACCAAGCCAATTGTATGGATTGCCGGAGGTGTAGACAAAGGAAACGATTATGCGTTATTGCAAGATCTTGTTAGAGACAAGGTAAAAGCAATTGTATGTCTTGGAAAAGAAAATGAAAAATTACATGATGCTTTTGGGCATGTAGTTTCTGAAATTGTTGATTCAGGTTCTGCATCAGATGCAGTGTATCAGGCATTTTCATTATCAGATAAAGGAGATACTGTTTTATTATCACCTGCATGTGCCAGTTTCGATTTATTCAAAAACTACGAAGACAGAGGTTGGCAGTTTAAGCAAGCAGTTCGCGCACTTTAAAATTTAACTAATGAACTGGATTGATACATATTTCAAAGGAGACCGATTAATTTGGTTAGCAGTATTTATGCTTTCAATATTTTCTTTGTTGGCAGTATACAGTTCTACCGGTACACTTGCTTATAAGTATCATTCGGGAAATACAGAATACTACCTGTTTAAGCATGGTATTATTTTAGTGTTCGGGTTCTTGCTCATGTACTTTGCGCAT
This sequence comes from Bacteroidia bacterium, assembly GCA_013001815.1. Taxonomy (GTDB): domain Bacteria; phylum Bacteroidota; class Bacteroidia; order AKYH767-A; family OLB10; genus JABDLV01. Next base: position 823 of record JABDLV010000014.1, on the reverse strand, counting down.
TTAGTGAAATATACATTCTATATGCGTATTGCTAAATTTGCATTACTGGTTGTAGTACCACTCCTTGCGCTTACCCTTCTGGGTGGTACAAACTTGAATGATGCAAGTCGTTGGTTAACTTTACCAATAATCAATTTATCCTTTCAAACATCAGATTTAGCAAAGCTTGCATTAATATTATTTGTTGCACGTTCTTTGTCTGTAAAACAAAACAACATTAAAGATTTAAAAACTGCGTTTATACCCGTTATACTTCCCATACTAATAGTATGTGGATTAATTTTGCCGGCAAATTTTTCTACAGCAGCAGTTCTTTTTACAACATGTTTGTTCTTAATGTTTGTAGGTAGAATTAAATTGAAATATATAACGGCATTAATTTTAATTGCCGGAGTATGTTTTAGTATGTTCATTGGTATTGCAAGTGTTGTGGGTTTTGAAGGTAGAATTGGAACATGGCAAAAAAGAGTAGAAAATTTTATTAGTGGGGATGAAGAGGAAAACTACCAGGTTACGCAAGCAAAAATAGCCGTAGCGACTGGTGGTATTATAGGCAAAGGTCCAGGTAATAGTACGCAACGAAATTTCTTACCACATCCTTATTCAGACTTTATTTTTGCAATTATTGTAGAAGAGTATGGTTTATTGGGCGCATTAGTAATTGTCACGTTGTACATACTGCTCTTTTATCGGGTAGTGTTGCTGGTGCGGAAAAGTCCAATGGCATTTGCAACGCTGTTGGCAATTGGTTGTTGTTTTAGTTTGGTTTTTCAAGCAATGATAAATATGGCAGTTGCTGTGAATTTATTTCCGGTTACTGGTC
>JABDLV010000008.1 GCA_013001815.1 Bacteroidia bacterium | reverse complement strand
GTACAAGGCAAGCTCTGTTGCAGCGTAGATGTAGTTTTGGTCAAAGGAAACATCATATACATTAATGTTAGAACCTCCCGGACCAATGATGTATGTATCTTTGACTTCTCGTTTGTTAATGTTAATTACTACAATACCAAACCCACAAGAAAGGTATGCCAGCTCATCCTTCATCGTTACACGGTGAATGGTTTTACTTCCGGTAATACTTTTTCTTTTGATGTCAGAAAGGTTTACAATAGTGTTACCTAATAACAAATCGATATTTGCATTGGTGTATGCAACTAAAAGTGCATCTTCACTTGCATTGTACTCAATAGTACTAATAGTTACTTCAGATAAACCTGTTGCTTTAGAAAGGCGCTGAATAGAATTGTCAGTTGTATTATAAGAAAACAAACCTTGATTGCTTGCACAGTAAACTAAATCATTTGCTTTGGCAACGGAAATGGCATTGTTATATGGTAAATGTACTTGCCAATTGCCAATTGCTAAGTTTTGAGCAACGGCAGACATGCAGCTCAATGCTGCAAAAAAGGTGATAAAGGCTTTTTTCATTAAAATGATTTTGGTTGATACTATATAACTAATTAGTAATGAATTTATTTTGCCCAAATAACATCCAAATTTTTAATTGTAATTAGCTGTGTTTCATGCACTAATAAAAGGCAAATTAATGATAAATTACGGAAAATTTTATGACCATTGCTGTAAATACACGTTTGTTGCTAAAAGACAAATTAGAGGGGATAGGTTGGTTTACCTATCAGCTTTTTATACGCATTGTTGAGCAGCATCCGGAGCATACATTTTTGTTTTTGTTTGATAGAAAATGGTCTGAAGAATTTGTGTTTGCAAAGAATGTTATTCCCGTAAAAATTAATCCGCCAGCAAGACACCCTGTACTATGGCACTGGTGGTTTAACATTTCACTGCCAAAAGTTTTTAAAAAATACAATGTAGATTTATTTGTGAGTCCAGATGGATACCTAAGTTTAAATACAGAAGTACCTTCACTGCAAGTAATTCATGATTTGAATTTTGAGCATTTTCCAAGTTTTGTAAAAGCTAACCACGGTAAGTATTTACGAAAGTACTTTCCATTATTTGCTAAGAAGGCAACCCGAATTGCTACTGTGAGTGAGTTTTCCAAGGAGGATATATTAAAAACATATGACATACCTGAAGATAAAGTAGATGTAATCTATAACGATGCCCACAGTGCATACAAAAAAAGAAGTGATGAAGAAAAAGCGATTGTAAAAAATAAATATACAAGCGGAGAAGAATATTTCATTTTTGTAAGTGCTTTTAATCCGCGAAAAAATATTGCAAATACGTTTAAAGCGTTTAAGCAGTTCAAAGAAGAATATAAAACAGCACACAAATTATTAATGGTTGGTGAAAAGCAATTCTGGACTCCGGATATGCAAGATGCATTTGAAGCCTGTGCAGAAGACGTGATTTTTACCGGCAGATTAAAAGTGGAAGAATTGAGTAAAGTAATGGCCTGTGCAAGTGCCTTGGTTTACGCATCAAAGTTTGAAGGGTTTGGTATACCCATTATTGAGGCAATGAGAAGCGGAACTCCTGTAATTACTTCAAACGTTAGTTCTATGCCTGAAGTGGCCCAAGATGCGGCTATTTTGGTAGACCCAAACAATGTGGATGAAATAGCCAAGGCAATGGGTAAAATTACTACTGATTCTCTTCTTCGAAACAAACTAATAGAAAAGGGCTTTACCAGAAGCGAATTTTTCTCATGGGATAAATCTGCAGAATTACTGTGGAAGAGTATGTTAAAGATTTTAGAAGCCGGAAAAGGATAATGGATATTAATTATAATTTTGTTTTTCAATTATGAGTTCAACCGGAAGTAAATTATTGGTTTTAGGTGCAGCCGGCCAAATAGGTACAGACCTTGTTTTATCCCTGAGAGAAAAGCATGGTAATGAAAATGTAATTGCATCTGACATAAAAGAACCCATTGCAGAAGTTTTAGATAATGGACCTTTTGAGTTAATTGATGTACTGAATGAAAAGCGAATCGATGAAATATTTTTAAAATATAATATTTCTGAAGTATATCATTTGGCGGCATTACTTTCTGCAACTGCAGAAAAGTTAATGGATAAGGCTTGGCACATAAATATGCAAGGCTTGTTAAACATTCTAAATGTGGTAAGAGAAAAGAATCACATTAAACTATTTTGGCCTAGTTCTATAGCCGTTTTTGGTCCGGATACCCCAAAGAAAAACACGCCACAACACACTATTACCGAACCTACCACAATTTATGGCATCACCAAGTTGGCAGGTGAGCGTTTATGTGAATATTATCATGACAATCATGGTGTAGATGTTAGAAGTATCCGGTTTCCGGGATTAATAAGTTATAAAGCCCCACCGGGTGGCGGTACAACGGATTATGCAGTCAGTATTTTTCATGAAGCGTTAAAACATGATTATTATAAATGTTATTTGCGTTCTGATTCTACACTGCCAATGATGTATATGCCTGACGCAATTAAATCAATGCTAGGTATAATGAGTGCGAGTGCAGAAAATATAAAAATTAGAAGCAGTTATAATGTAGCGGGCATGAGTTTTTCTCCTGCAGAAATTGCTTTGGTTCTAAAAAAGCTTATACCTGAATTTACTATTGAATATCAACCGGATTATAGACAAAAAATAGCCGATTCGTGGCCACAATCTATTGATGACAGCCGTGCCAGAGAAGATTGGGGATGGAAACCAGACTATACTGCGGATAGCATGGCAGAAGAAATGATAGCAGAACTATCTAAAACAATTAAAAAAGAAGCAAGCACCTTATAATGAAGCAAGACGTTTTCATAACCAATTCCCTTACTCGTAAAAAAGAAAAGTTTGAACCTATAAACCCACCAATGGTCGGTTTATATGTTTGCGGACCCACTGTTTATAGTGAACCACATCTTGGTCACGCAAGACCTTACATTACTTTTGATATTTTATCGCGTTACTTAACACACTTGGGTTATAAGTTAAGGTATGTTAGAAATATTACAGATGTTGGTCACTTAGAGGATGAAGATGCAGGGGAAGGCGAAGATAGAATTACAAAAAAGGCAAGAGTAGAAAAGTTGGAGCCGATGGAAGTTGCTAAAATGTATACCGACAGTTTTCATGATAAGATGGACCAGTTAAATGTGGGTAGACCAAATATTGAACCTCGCGCATCTGGCCATATTATTGAGCAAATTTTAATGATTGAGAAAATTATTGAAAATGGATTTGCGTATGAAGTTAACGGTTCGGTTTATTTTGATGTGGTAAAATATAATAACAGTAATAACTACGGAGAGCTTTCTGGCAGGGTATTAGAGGAGTTAATGGCCGGTGCCGGAACTCGAGATTTAGAGGGACAAGATGAAAAAAGAAATACTGTAGATTTTGCACTTTGGAAAAAGGCAGCACCTGTGCACATTATGCGTTGGCCATCTCCCTGGAGTGAGGGGTTTCCGGGGTGGCATTTGGAATGTTCTGCAATGAGCACTAAATATTTAGGAGAAACATTTGATATTCATGGTGGAGGAATGGATTTATTATTTCCACATCATGAATGTGAGATTGCACAATCTGTTGGTGCATATAATAAAAAGCCGGTTAAGTATTGGATGCATAATAATATGATTACCATAAACGGACAAAAAATGGGTCGTTCATTAGGTAATTTTATTACACTGGATGAGTTTTTTACGGGCTCGCACAAATTACTGGAACAGTCTTACAGTGCGATGACCATTCGCTTTTTTATTTTGCAAGCACATTACAGAAGTACTGTAGATTTTAGTAATACTGCTTTACAGGCGGCAGATAAGGGCTATAAAAAATTAATGAATAGCTATTCTGTATTACAAAATTTACAAGCCGGCAAGGAAAGCACTGTAGCTATACAACCTATTATGGATGCATGCTACAAAGCAATGAGTGATGATTTAAACTCTGCCATGGTGTTGGCTAAACTTTTTGAAGCGGTAAGTATTGTAAACTCCGTTAATGATGGTAAGGAAAAAATAAATGAGGCCGAATATCAGTTATTAAAGCAACTCTATCAAACATTTGTATTTGATGTGTTAGGTTTAAAAGAGGAAGAAACTCAAAGCAATGATGATGTAAGTGATTTAATGCAATTAATTATTGAATTGCGAGCATTGGCAAAAAACAATAAAGATTATGCAACATCTGATAAGATTAGAGATGAATTGAACAAAATGAATTATCAGATAAAAGATGGAAAAGATGGTACGAGCTGGAGTAAAGCGTAATTCATATTTTTTACTTGTAACACTTTTAGTGCTGTTGGCCGCTTGTCAAACAGAAGTTAAAGACAAGCCCGTAGAGGTTAAGCCGACAGTAAGTGTGCCGGAGTTTAATGCAGATAGTGCTTATGCTTACAT
>JABDLV010000246.1 GCA_013001815.1 Bacteroidia bacterium | reverse complement strand
CATATAGAATGATATTAAGGCAAATATGTTTAAATTATTTGGGCGATAAAAGAATTAAATTTTATAGTCTCTATATGAATGGGAAATAGTATTTTCAAGTTGAAATGGGAACCTTTTTTGTTGATATAATCTTACCTCTGGCCTTACCGCAGCTTTACACTTATAAATGTCCGGAAAATTTAAATGATGAAATAGAATCGGGTAAACGTGTTTTGGTGCAATTTGGCAAACAAAGAATATACTCTGCACTTATTTTTCATGTGCATCAAAATGAGCCAAAAGAATACAAAGCAAAAGAGCTTATTGATGTAATAGATGTTAGGCCTATAGTCAATGACTATCAATTTAAGCTTTGGCAATGGATTTCTGAATACTATATGTGCACATTGGGTGAAGTAATGATTGCTGCTTTGCCATCTGCATTAAAACTTCAAAGTGAATCACAAATAAGTTTAATAAACCATGATGCTTTTTATGGAACAACCCTTACATCAAAAGAAACAGATGTTGTAAGTGTATTGGAAGGTGAAGAAAAGTTGCCGATTAGCATTGTGGCTAAAAAAACAGGAATTAAAAATGTAATTAAATACGTACGAACTTTAATTGATAAAGAAATAATTGAGGTTCAAGAAGAGGTTCGTAAGAAATACAAACCCCTTACTGTTTCCTATGTGTGTCTTTCTAAAGATTTGGAAGATGAAAAATTAATGGAGACAACTTTTAATGCATTAGAAAAGAAAGCACCAAAACAGTTGGAGTTATTGATGACGTATTTGAAGTTAAGTCATGATGCAGGTAAGAATGTAAATATTGCTAAGAAGAAATTATTGAAAGCTGCAGATAGCAACACAGCAATTCTAAATCAATTGGTGAAAAAAAATATTTTTGATGTAGATGAGCAGACTGAGTACCGGAATAGAGGAGAGGCAATAGAAACGATAGATATTAATTTGCTCAGTATTGACCAGCAAAGAGCATTAGGAGAAATTAAAGAAGCTTTTACAAAGCAAGCTGTAGCACTATTGCATGGGGTAACTGCAAGTGGTAAAACTGAAATTTATATTCATTTAATTGAAGAACAGCTAAAGCAAAACAAGCAAGTACTTTATTTGTTGCCAGAAATTGCGTTGACTGCGCAAATAATTAACAGGTTACGGATTCACTTTGGAAATAATTTATTGGTATACCATTCTCGGTTTAATGATAATGAGCGGGTAGATGTGTGGAACAGAATGTTGGATTTTGGAAAAGAAGATGCAGACGAATATCAGGTAATTGTTGGTGCACGTTCAGCAGTTTTCTTGCCATTTTCTAATTTAGGATTAGTTATAGTTGATGAAGAGCATGATTCATCATATAAACAGTTTGATCCCGCACCGCGTTACAACGCCAGAAACACTTCAGTAATCTTAGCAAATAAGTTTAATGGAAATGTGGTTTTGGGTTCGGCCACTCCTGCAATTGAAAGTTATTATAATGCAAAACAAAACAAGTATGCACTAGTTAAGCTTGCAAAACGATTTCATGAAGTACAAATGCCTGAAATTGTTGTTGTAGATTTAGGAGAAGGCTATAAGAAAGGATTAGTAAAGAATAATTTCTCAAAAACGCTGATTGATCACATGAAGGGTGCTTTTTCACGAGGTGAACAAGTTATATTATTTCAAAACAGAAGAGGTTTTGCCCTGGTATTAGAATGTGATAATTGCCATTGGATACCACAGTGCAATAATTGTGATGTCTCTTTAACTTACCATAAAAAAGATAACCGCATGAGTTGTCATTATTGTGGATACTTTATAGAATTACCAAGAACATGCGTGGCATGTGGAAATAAGCGCCTAAATATGCGTGGATTTGGAACGGAAAGAATTGAAGATGATCTAAGCGTACTGTTTCCGGATAAGAAAATTGCACGGTTAGATTTAGATACTAGTAGAAGCAGGCACGCTTACCACAAGCTTATAACTGATTTTGAGAATAGAGAAATTGATATACTAGTTGGAACCCAAATGGTAACAAAGGGTTTAGATTTTGACAATGTTAGTACCGTTGGAATACTAAATGCAGATTCATTAATCAATTTTCCGAATTACGGTGCACATGAACGAGCATTCCAATTAATGATGCAGGTGAGTGGGAGGGCAGGTAGAAAAGAAAAAAGAGGAAAAGTTATTTTACAAACGTTTAATCCCAAGCATCATATTATTAATAATGTAATTGAAAATAAGTACTTGGATTTCTATTCCAGCGAACTAAACGAACGAAGTAAATTTAGGTACCCTCCATTTTATAGGCTTATAGAATTAAGATTAAAGCACAGAGATGAAGGAAGATTGGATGCATTGGCAAGACCTTTAATTAATCGTCTAAAATCGAAATTGGGGAATAGGGTGTTTGGACCTGTTACGCCTATAGTACCCAGAATTAAAAATTTGTTCATTCGAACGGTTCTAATTAAAGTTGAAAAAGAAGCCAGCTATAAAAAAGTGCAGGCCTTAATTCATGAAGCTCTGAATGAATATAGAGAACAAAAAGACAATCGCTCTTTGTTGGTTCAAATGGACGTAGATCCTATGTAATAAAACTCGGAATTATGCCATTTTGGTATTATATTTGATATTAATAAATTGATTATTAACCCAAAAACAAATAAAACATGTCATTAAAATCAAAGTATCAGCCAGTATTAGATCTAGGCGAAAAGTTAAATGTTACCGATGGTTACGTAAATGAAGAGCCGGGTAAATTAAAAATAGGCGGAACCGCAGAAACTCAATATGATAAAGACCAAATGTGGGATGAAATTAAAAGAATTGGCGGTGAGCAAGCAGAGGATATTGAGGCCGATATAAAAGTAAAAATTACGGATTACTACACAAAGCACACAGTTGCCGGTGGAGAGTCATTAAGTAAAATATCTAAGAGGTATTACCGAGATGCAATGAAGTACAATCAGATTTTTGAAGCAAATAGAAATATCTTGAAGAATCCTGATATGATTCATCCTGGACAGGAATTAGTAATTCCTTTTCCAAGCTAGTATTTGGGAACAAATAATATTTATAAGGGACTAAATTATGAGTCCCTTTTTTTATGCTCAAAAATTTATTCAATACCCAGGATTTCAATTTCTCTTTCCTGAAAAGAAATCTTATCCCCGGCTGACTTGCCAAGCATGCATGAGCCAATTGGAGAAGTAGGAGAGATTACAAAGTAGGTGTTGCCACTAATATCCAATTTTCCTAAACCTACAGAAATATAGAATATACCTTCGTTAGTCTGAACTAAACTTCCGGCTTCAGCATTATCGTAGTTTTTGCTTAAGTCTAATTGTTCTAAATCACTTTTTAACCTGATTTGATTGTTTAATTGTTGCTCCAATTGTTCCAATTCTCTCTGCATTATTGCTCTGCCGGTTTCGTGCTTATCACCGGCTGTACTTTTAGTATCTCCGTCCCTTGCTTCTTTAACGGATGAGAGTGCTGTTCTTAATCCGGAGATTTTCTCTTCAACTATTTCAGAAATGTGATTTACTATATTTTCTTTTATGGAAATATTGCCCAAACGATTATAAATCTACTGTTACCAATTGATGTTTAAATGCATAAACCACTAATCCGGCTACATTCCTTGATTGTGTTTTAAGCAATAAGTTATTTCTGTGTCCTTCAACGGTCTTTTTGCTGATAAAAAGTTTTTCTGCTATTTCAGCAGTGGTATGCTGTTTGCAAACCAAATCAAGTATTTCTAATTCTCTTTCTGAAAGTGCATCTGCTTCATTCAGAATAAATTTTCTTCCCGTTTTTCCTGCAGCACCTTTTCTAAGTGCAGTCATTGTATGCTGATTAAAGTAATATTCTTTGTCTTGCACACTTTCAATGCATTCTTTTACTTCATCCAAGCTACTATTCTTATCCAAATAAGCATTGATGCCAATTTCAACCATGGCAATTATATATGCAGGTTCATTATGAAATGATAATATAACAATGCGGATTTCCGGATGTTTTTCTCTTAATATTTTAGTTGCCTCTTTGCCATTAAGGACCGGCATGTTCAAATCTAAAAGCACAATGTCTATTGGGTTGTGCATATTTTCAATTTGTTCTAGTAGTTCTTGCCCATTACCGGCTTGCATCACTACCTCTAAATTGTCAAACGAATTAATGCTGGATGCAATAGATTCCCTAAATAGAACCTGATCATCTGCAATAGCTATTCTAATTTTTTGCTGGCTCATGATTTACTAATGGTACGTTAATATTTAATTTTAATCCTTTCCCGGGGTGTGTTTGGTAATTGTATTCTGCATTGATTAATCGCAACCTACTTTCCGTATTTTTTAATCCATGTCCGTTTAACTGTTTTAGTTTATTTGGTTGCATTCCTTTTCCATCATCTTCATATTTGATATGCATCTGATCATTATTTTTAATCATATGTATATTTATTTCTTTTGCTTCAGCATGTTTTATAGTATTGCTAATCATTTCTTGTATAATTCTATATACACTAATGGAAATATCAGAAGGTAAGTCCGCAAACTTATCATTATTATAAAAATTTATTCTTAACATATCGGTTTGATTTACCTTATGGCAAAAATCACTTATTGCAGTAGGCAGCCCGAACATATCCAATCCGTGTGGTGATAAATTATGAGTAATGCTTCGTACACTTGAAATTCCTGTATTTATAATTTTTTTACTTTCTTCAATCGCATCTTCAGAATTATTTATTTTTAGTTGATCTACTTTTAATTTAAGTGTCGAAAAAATACTTCCTAGCTCATCATGTAAATCTTCTGCCATCCGTTTTCTTTCATCTTCAACTGATTTAAATGAGGCCGCTAGTAAATCATGATTGTACTGTTGTTCTAATTGATGCATTTCACTTTGTTGTTTTAGCAGTTTTCGCTGATACCTGGCAAAAAACAATATTAATCCTACAGACAATGTGAATAGAATCCCCGTTCCAACTATGAGTAATATTAAGTAGTCATTTGTCTGCGATAAGTCCATAAGCCGATTGCAATTAGTACATATAATATTAATAAAAATAATGCATTAAATGCCCACATGCT
>JABDLV010000243.1 GCA_013001815.1 Bacteroidia bacterium | reverse complement strand
AAAATAGCGAATAAAATGCACCCAAATGATAACAAAAAACAGTTTTAAAAAACTTTGTAAATCACTGACTACTAGATTTTTGAACTTTTCGGTCTTTTATCCAAAGCATAATATTTCTAGTGTAAACAGTGATGCCGAATAAATGCCCAATAATCAACACATAGTCTAATCGAATTACAAAATAGCTTATCATTATTAAAGAGCCTGTTAAACTGATTAGCCAAAACCCAATAGGTAATACCGATTCATTTTTTTTCTCTGATACCAACCACTGATACACAAAGCGAAAAGTAAAAATAATTTGTCCTATTCCTCCCCAATACAAAACCGGTGCAGGTATACTTGCATTAAAAAGTATATCTTGTAAATTGTACTGCTCTGTCATTAGCAATAGCGTAAAACTTAACGGAGGTAACACTAATGCTAAAAACCGAACACTAAAAGAAAATTTAAACCATTCTCTCTTTAACCTAAGATTTCTAATGTAGATGTAATATGAAACTGCCTGTCCTAAAATAATGACAATGTCTTGTCTTAACACTCCGTATATAATTAGAGTGCAACTTGCCAACAAACTTAGTTTCCAAAAAAGTGTAGGAGATAAAACCTTACCTGCTTTTTCTGATTTAATCCATTGTACTAATAAGCGTGAAGAGAATAGAATTTGAGCAATAAATCCTATTGCATATATGACCGAATCATTCATGCTGAATGCTTGGCAACAGAGTAATTAATATACCTTTTGCGCATCCATCTAAAGGCCAATGTATCGAAAAAAGGACCAACTAACCTGTTGAATAGGTGATACTTAGCAGTACCAGCGTATCTTGGAAAATGCTGAACCGGAATCTGCTTAACCTTGCCACCTTGCAATTGAATTAACGCAGGAATAAAGCGATGAAGCCCTTTAAAAAATGGCATTCGTTTGGCAGCATCACTCTTCATTATTTTTAATGGACAACAAGTGTCATCAATATTATCATTAATCATAAACCGTCTAAAACCATTTGCAATTTTTGACGACATTTTTTTTACGATGGTGTCTTTTCTTTTTTGTCTGATGCCATTCACCATTGTGTACTCCGGAAAAAATTCGAAGTATTTTAAAAAATCTTCCGGTGATGTTTGTATGTCTGAATCTATGTATCCAACATAATCACTTGTACACATATCAATACCTGCTTTTATTGCGGTACTTAATCCACAATTTTTTGCAAGCAGTGCAAACTGATAACGATTATCCGCAGAACTAATTTCTTCAATTATTTGCTGGCTCTTATCTACTGAACCATCATTCACGAATAACACATTACTTTTAATTGTGCTTTGGTTTAAAAATTTATCCATAGCATCCTTAAAAGCCATCAAGCTTTCTTCTTCATTGTATACCGGAACGATAATAGTAAGGGTGGCAGTTGGTTCTAACATCTTATTAATTATGCTTTTGTTAAGCAATGGCAAAAGTATTACATTTAATTCTTGGACGAGTTGCTTTCCGTTTAAATTTAATCTATTCTATCATGCTGAAATACAAAGTTTTATCTGTTAGCCTATTTGTTTTTTCTTTTTTAATAAGCACCCAATCTCTGGCACAAAAGAGCGATTCTATAGTGATTAGGGAAATTTTTGACATGGAACTTACACAAGGAAAAAGCTATTCTAATTTATATGATTTATGTACCAAAGTTGGAAACCGATTGAGCGGATCGGAAGGAGCTAAAAAAGCAGTTCAGTGGGCAAAGCAAGTTATGGATGATATGGATTTAGATACCGTTTACTTGCAAGCATTTGAAGCACCAAATTGGAAACGGGGTACAATTGAAAATGCATTTTTACTCAATGACGGATCTGAAAAAATACCACTTACCATTAGTGCACTTGGTCATTCCGTTGGAACGAACGGTAAACCAATAATTGCAGAAGTGATAGAAATAAAATCCTGGGAAGAGATGGATGAATTGGGGGATGAAAAATTAAAAGGAAAAATTGTTTTTTTAAACAGACCCGGAGATCCAAAATACATTGACACCTTTCATTCTTATGGTGGATGTGTTGATCAACGTGTGTGGGGTGCCTCAAGAGCTGGTAAATACGGGGCTCTAGCCGTTATAGCCAGAAGCGCTACCGTAACTGTGCATGGTTTTGCACATACCGGAGTTATGGTTTATGAAGATGGTATAGAAAAAATTCCGGCAGTTGCAATTAGCACTGAACATGCAGAGTTTCTATCTAATAGCATAAATAAAAATAAAGGTGCTAAAATTAGTTTGGAGTTAAATTGTGAAATGCAAGGAACAGCTATTGAACACAATGTAATTGGAGAAATAAGAGGAAGTAAATATCCTGAAGAAATAATTGTGGTAGGTGGTCACTTAGACAGCTGGGATGTAGGACAAGGAGCCCATGATGACGGAGCCGGTTGTGTACATAGCATGGAGGTTTTACAACTGTTTAAAATGATGAACTATAGACCTGACAGAACTGTTAGATGTGTGCTTTGGATGAATGAAGAAAATGGTGTGAAAGGGGCTATAAAGTACGCAGAAGTAGCAAAAGAGAAGGGGGAGAAACATATAGCTGCAATAGAAAGCGACAGAGGTGGATTTACTCCAAGAGGGTTTGATGTAGCCGGTGAAGATGCTGTCAAAGAACAAGCGTACAAAAAACTTCAAGAATGGAAAGAACTTTTTAAACCTTACAAACTACATCATTTTGAATATGGATATGGTGGAGTGGATATTAATAAATTAAAGGATCAAGGTCCGGCACTTTTCGGTTTTGTACCAGATTCACAAAGATATTTCGATCATCATCACACGCATAATGATAATATAGAAGGAGTAAATAAAAGAGAATTAGAAATGGGTTCTGCTTCTATCGCATCCCTGGTTTACTTACTATCAGAATATGGAATGACAGTTCCTTTTTAAAATTTTAGCTTTTAAAAATGAAAATTCTTAATGCCGGCCAGGTATATTATATAAAAGGAGGAGCTGAAAAATATCATTTAGTTTTAACGGAACTTCTTGAAAATCATGGACATGAAGTAGTACCTTTTGCTAGTAAAAATCCAAAAAATGTTTCTACATATTGGGACCAATACTTTGCTGAATGGGTTAACTCAGTTGACCCATCACTGACTGATAAAATAAATTTTATTTATTCAACAGATGCGAGAAAAAAAATAAGACAAATATTGGCTAAGG
>JABDLV010000232.1 GCA_013001815.1 Bacteroidia bacterium | reverse complement strand
ATGTGATTACTCGAACATTATCACCGTACTTTTCGCCAAACAATGCTGTAGCTCCTTGTGCCATTGCTTTGTCAATAGGTACACTTCTCTGTTCGTCAATAGCAATATTCTCTTGAATTTTTGAATTAACTATTTTTTCAATTTCGGTTAGCTGTTCGTCCGTAACTTTTTCAAAGTGAGAAAAATCAAAACGAGTATGGTGTTCGTTCACCAATGAACCTTTTTGCGCAACATGATCACCTAGTACCTTCTTTAATGCAGAATGTAAAAGGTGTGTAACGGAGTGATTTTTTATAGTATGATTTCTTTTATTCTTGTTAACTACTGCTTTTGCATTGCCGTTTAATTCACCCGGAACTTTTTTAGCAAAATGAATAAACAGATTATTCTCTTTTTGGGTATCTATTATTTCAATTTTCGTTCCACCAAGCTCTAAATATCCTGTGTCTCCTACCTGTCCCCCACTTTCTGCATAAAATGGAGTTTTGTTTAACACAATTTGAAATTGATCTTTTTTCCCAACGGTGACTTTTCGGTATTTCAAAATCTTTGCTTCACATTCCAACACATTGTAGCCTACAAATTCAGACTCATCTCCCTTATTCACTTCTATCCAATCTCCGGTATCGCTGGCAGCAGCTTTACGAGAGCGGTCTTTTTGCTTTTTCATTTCAGCATGAAATGCATCCATGTCAACACTCTTTCCTTTTTCTTTTGCAATTAATTGAGTTAAGTCAATTGGAAAACCATAGGTATCATACAACTCAAATGCAAACTCCCCTTTAACTTCTTTCTCTTTATAGTTTTCAAATTTCTTTAAGCCTGTTTCAAGCGTTTTCAAAAATGAAGACTCCTCTTCTTGAATTACTTTGGTTATTAAATCTTCCTGAGCCTTTAATTCAGGAAACGCATTTTGCATTTGCTTTGCAAGAACTGGAACCATTGAAAATAAAATCGGTTCTTTAACATCTAGATAAGTGTAAGAATATCTTACTGCCCTTCTTAATATTCTTCTTATTACATAACCGGCTTTGTTGTTTGAAGGCAATTGCCCATCAGCAATTGAAAATGCTATTGCACGAATATGGTCAACCATTACTCTTATGGCAATATCTGTCTCTTCATTTTGCCCAAACTTTTTACCACTTACATTTTGCACATGATTAATCAATGGGGCAAATACATCAGTATCGTAATTAGACTTTTTGTTTTGAAGAACCATACATAGCCTTTCAAAACCCATACCTGTGTCTACATGCTTAGCCGGCAATGGCTCTAACTTTCCGCTGGATAAGCGGTTGTATTGAATAAAAACCAGGTTCCAAATTTCAATAACATGCGGATGATCTACATTTACTAACGTACTTCCATCTACTTTTTTCTTCTCATCATCACTTCTTATATCAACATGAATTTCTGAACTGGGTCCGCAAGGTCCGGTATCACCCATCTCCCAAAAATTATCCTTCTTGTTGCATTTTAGAATTCTATCTTCAGGTAAGTATTTTTTCCACTGTTCATATGCTTCACTATCTTCATTTGTTCCATCTTTCTTATCCCCTTCAAAAACGGTAGCATATAAATTCTCTTTGTTGATTTTAAATTCATTCACCAATAAATCCCAAGCCCAGTCAATTGCTTCTTCTTTAAAATAATCTCCAAATGACCAGTTTCCCAACATCTCAAACATAGTGTGGTGATACGTATCTACACCAACTTCTTCTAAATCATTATGCTTGCCTGAAACACGTAAACACTTTTGCGTATCTGCAATTCGATTATACTTAATAGGGCTATTGCCTAAAAACAAATCTTTAAACTGATTCATGCCTGCATTGGTGAACATTAATGTGGGGTCATTCTTCATCACCATAGGTGCCGAGGGCACTATTTCATGATTTTTAGACTTGAAATAATTCAAAAAAACTTGTCGTATCTCTTCAGACTTCATTCTCGTAAACTCTTTTATAGCAGAGCTATCTAATTTTCAATTATTTATACTTTTGTAGAAAATTATTTGTTTATAATATATTGAAATATACTGCATTGCATTTTCCCAGAAAATGTATTTTTGCTGCAATTCAAGACCAAATTTATAAATATTAAAGAGGTAAAATGCCAAAATCTAAATATTACTTCAATACCCAATCGTTAAAATACGAGAAGGTAGTTTTAAGTACGCGTAAGAAATTTCTAAAGGTTTTAGGATTCTTATCGGCTGTGGCTGTATTTGCCGCAATTGTTTTGGTAATTGGATTCGCCATTTTTGATTCTCCAAAGGAAAAACAACTTAAAAGAGAAATTGCTCAATTAGAATTGCAATATGAGATTCTAAATCAAAGAATGAATCAAGCTTCTGTAGTACTGAGTGATTTACAACAAAGGGATGATAATATTTACCGTGTTATTTTCGAATCTGAACCAATACCTGCAAGTGTAAGAGCAGCAGGCTATGGTGGTATAAATAAGTACGAAGCATTAGAAAGATTTGAAAATGCTGAGTTAATGGTTAATTCTGAAAGTAAGCTAGACCAACTAAGCAAACGCTTATATGTTCAATCAAAATCATTTGATGACATTTTTGAGTTGGCAAAATCTAAAGAAAAAATGCTTGCTGCGCTTCCGGCAATTCAACCCATATCAAACAAAGACTTAACACGTTTTAGTTCCGGATTTGGTTATCGAATTCACCCAATTTATAAAACTAGTAGAATGCACTACGGTTGCGATTTTACTGCACCAACAGGCACAGATATTTATGCCACAGGTGATGGAAGAATTAAAGCGGTGAATATGAAACAAAGAGGTTACGGACACCATGTAATTATTGACCATGGGTATGGCTATGAAACGATTTATGCACACATGAAAAATATTCATGTTACAAGAGGACAAAAAATTAACAGAGGTGAAGTAATTGGAACAGTTGGTAATACCGGCACCTCAACTGCCCCGCATTTGCATTATGAAGTGCATAAAAACGGGAAGAAAATAGACCCTATTAATTTCTTTTATAACGATTTAAATTCTGCTGAATACGAACGAATGCTTGAAATTTCTTCTCAGAAACATCAATCATTTGATTAATTTGTATATTGAGATGAATTAATTATTAATCTCTCCCACCATGCCAGTAAAAGAAATTGAAAATCTAAAACTTTATTATTCTATAGGTGAAGTGGCCAAAATGTTCAACGTTAACACTTCGTTGATTCGATTTTGGGAAAAGGAGTTTGATATACTAAAGCCCAAAAAGAACAAAAAAGGAAATAGACTTTTTACGCAAACTGACGTAGATAATTTAAAGTTGATTTTTCACTTGGTTAAGGAAAGAGGATTTACCCTGGATGGCGCTAAGAAAAAGATTAAGGATAATAAAAACGATTTAGTGGATACCTTTCAAATTCATAAATCACTTACCGAAATAAGAGGCTTTTTGGTTGACCTAAAAGAGAATTTGTAGTTCTTTGACTCTTTGTGTATTAATACACTTTACTCTCTTCTAAATAATTCTTTACGTAATCGTTTACACCTTCATCTAAATTTTTAAATGTTTTGGTGTAATTGGCTTTTCTGGCTTTTTCCATATTCGCTTCCGTGAAATATTGGTACTTATCGCGAATGTCTTCAGGAATATCTATGAATTCAATATTAGGCTCCTTTCCTAATGCTTTAAATGTAGCATTAGCTAAGTCTAAAAAACTCTGCGCTTTCCCGCTTCCTAAATTATAAATACCGGAATCTTTTCTGTGATGCAAAAAATGATAGCACACATCGCATACATCTTTCACATATACAAAATCACGTAATTGCTTACCGTTTTCATAATCCTCTCTATGCGACCTAAACAATTTTATTTTTCCTGTTTCTTTTATTTGATTAAATCCGTGAAAAACAACAGAAGCCATTCTGCCTTTATGGTATTCATTTGGTCCGTAAACATTAAAAAACTTTAAACCAATCCAGTGATACGGTTTCTCTTTTTGCTCTAATGCCCAAACATCAAAATCTTGTTTTGATTGCCCATATGGATTTAATGGTTTCAATTTGTCAACGGTACCTTCATTATCATCATAGCCTTCCTCTCCTCCACCATAAGTTGCAGCTGATGATGCATAAACTAATGGCAAACCGTACTGCACACACTGCTTCCAAATTGTTTTAGAATAATTTAAGTTCAACTCATCAAATATGCTCTTATCAAACTCGGTTGTATCAGTTCTGGCCCCTAAGTGATAAATGAATTGAATTTGCATGTGATTTTTATCTATCCACTTCTCTAAATCTTTTCTATCTACAAGCTCTGTATATTTTTTAGATTCATAGTTCTTCTTTTTGTCCGGTTTTGAAAAATCATCAACCAACACTAAATCATTATATCCTTCTTCGTTTAGCTTTCCCACTAAACAACTAGCTATAAAACCTGCTGCTCCAGTTACTACAATCATAATTTATTTTATAAATAGTTCTTTTTGATGCAATGCAGGTAATATTCCCAGCTCTGCACCATAATTCAACAATGTTAAAACTGCCTCTTTTCCTCTCTCGCCCAAATCTATAGAAAAATCATTTACATACAATTCTATATGTTGTCTTTGCACATCTTCATCCATTTCTTGTGCATACTTGCTTACATACGCTTTGGACAAGTCAGGGTTTTTCAATGCCATTGATACACTTTTAGACAATCTATTATTTATTAATTGCTTTTCATCATCACTCAAACTTCTCTTAACGGCAATGCATCCTAACGGAATTGGCAGCTTCGTTTTTTCTTCCCAATAATTTCCTAAATCCTGCAAACAGTGCAATCCAATATCTTTATAAGTAAATCTATTTTCGTGAATAATCACTCCTGCATTAACTTCACCGGAAACAACATCATTCTGAATTTCAGAAAAAACTTTAAACGATTTATTTCTAACCTCAGGAGCAAAAATGCTAAACAACAAATGAGCAGTTGTATACTTTCCGGGAAGCAGAACTGATTTATTTTTTAAGTCTGCTTTTTCAAACTGCTCTTTTGCTATCACCAAAGGCCCGCATCCAAAACCCAAGGCAGCACCAGCAGTAAGTATTTGATAATCGTCTTGAATAAAAGGATAGAGCGCTACAGAAATCTTTACAACATCAAATTCCGTTTGTATCGCTTTTTCATTCAATTGCTCAATGTCATGCATTTGCAAATCCCAATCCAATCCGTTATCAATCAAACGGTGATTAACCATGGCATCAAAACTAAACGTATCGTTAGGGCAAGTTGTAAAAGCTAATTTGTAAGTCATTTATACTTCACCTTGAATACTTAATGAAACTTCTTTTATAAACTTACCTATTGCTCTAGAGAGATTATCTAAAGCAGGTTCAATTTGCCAATTGTCCTTATTTCTTTTTTCAACTATGTTAGAAATAGCACGAATTTGCAAACAAGGTAATTTTGAGCGCATACAACAATAAAAAAATGCAGCTCCTTCCATGGTTTCCACATCTGGGTCATATTGCTCTACAACGTTATTAATACTTTCCACATTTCCATGAACGGTATTCACCGTAATTCCTTTTACATGCGGAATTTCCTTTAATAATTCTACATCATCCGGTTCATCAGGATGGAGCATTCCATCCTCAAATGGAAACCCATCATAACC
>JABDLV010000227.1 GCA_013001815.1 Bacteroidia bacterium | reverse complement strand
CCTATTTAAATGGATAATAATATTATCCGTTGTATTTTAGCCTTATAAGCAAGTATACATGCAGTTTAAAGACATAATTGGCCACAAACGCTTAATAGAGCAATTACTTCGAAACATAAAAGAAGGAAGAGTGAGTCATGCCCTATTGTTTAACGGGCCGGATGGTGCCGGTAAATTACCTCTTGCATTGGCGTTTACTCAATATTTAATGTGCGAAAACAAATCGGATACTGACAGCTGCGGCACTTGTCCTTCATGCATTAAAAACCAAAAATTAGTTCATCCTGATGTTCATTTTAGCTTTCCGTTTTTAAAGGTTAATGACAAATCATCTTGTAACGATACTGTTAATTTATTTAGAGAAAGTGTTCTGGAAAATTCGTTTATGAGTTTAAACGACTGGAACAATATTATTGAAGCAGAAAAAAAACAAACGCTTATCACCGTTACCGAAAGCAATGAGATTATCCATAAACTCAATTTAAAGTCTTTCGAATCACCTTACAAGGTTTCTTTTATTTGGAATGTAGATAAGTTAAAACCAAATGCGAGCACTAAACTATTGAAGATTATTGAAGAGCCGCCTGCTAATACTTTTTTTATTCTTATTGCTAATAGTATTGAGAGTTTGCTCCCCACTTTAGTTTCTAGAACACAAATAATATCCGTTAACCAACTTAGTAAAACAGATATTTCTAACGCTTTAATAGAAAAAAGAGGAGCAAGTGAAAACAAAGCGAAAACAATTTCACAGTTAAGTAATGGAAATTACCGAACGGCTATTGAGCTTTTGGAAGACGAGGAAAATGAAGATTATGTAGAAAGCTTTTTAGAATGGATGAGATTGTGCTTTAAAGCAAGCAGCGAAACAGACAAGCTATTGGATTGGGTTGACCAGATAGCTGCAATGAATCGTGAAAATCAAAAAGCATTTATAAACGTTGTTCTTGAAGTTTTAAGAGAATGTTTGCTCATAAGTGTTTCGGGACAAAACTTATTGAGCATTAGGGAGGAAGACAAAGAAAAACTTGTGGCTTTTGCCAAATTCATACACGAAAACAACGCAGAACGAATAATTTCTGAGCTAAATAAGGCCTACAGCCACATTGAGCGAAATGCCCACCCTAAAATATTATTCTTAGATTTGTCTATGAAGATTCATCAACATCTACACACCAAAAGAGAAGAATTGGCGATTTAGATTAAAGGTTGTGATTAGATAAGATGACTTACTAAAACAGAAAAACATGGCATGTAGCTCTTGCTCAACCGGTAAAGGAGATTCTCCTTCAGGTTGCAAAAATAATGGCACATGCGGTACCGATGGATGCAATAAACTCAATATATACAACTGGCTATCTGATATGGCATTGCCAACAGGCCAGGAACCATTTCCAATAATTGAGGTAAGGTTTAAAGGTAGCCGCAAGGAATTTTTTCACAACAAAGACCACTTTCGTTTAAAAGAAGGCGATGTGATTGCTGTAGAAGCTTCACCCGGACATGATTTGGGTACCGTTTCTATGACTGGTGAATTAGTGCGTTTTCAATTGACCAAGAAAAAGCAAGCATTAGAACCTGAACGATACAAACTAGTATATAGAAATGCTCGGGAAAGCGACATTGAAAAATGGAACGCAGTTCGAGAAAGAGAGCATGAAACAATGATTAAAGCGAGGCAAATTGCCATTGCTTTAAAATTGAATATGAAACTGAGTGATGTGGAGTACCAGGCTGATGGGAAGAAAGCAATTTTTTATTACACTGCTGATGGAAGAGTAGATTTTAGAGAGCTGATTAAAAAACTAGCCGATAATTTTAAGGTTAGAATTGAAATGAAGCAAATTGGCATTCGTCAAGAAGCGAGTAGATTAGGGGGAATTGGTTCTTGCGGAAGAGAGTTATGCTGTTCTACCTGGTTAACGGATTTTAAGGCCGTTTCTACCAGTGCAGCACGTTATCAAAATCTTTCATTAAATCCGGTTAAGCTTGCCGGCCAATGCGGAAAACTGAAGTGTTGTTTAAATTATGAGCTCGATACGTACTTAGATGCGATAAGCGATTTTCCGAATACAAAAAAAGAACTGCTTACCAAAAAGGGGAAAGCAAAGCACATGAAAACCGATATTTTCAAACGGATGATGTGGTACTATTATGTGTTTACACCTGACCCGGATAAAAAAGACAGTGCTCCAATAAACAATACTTGGGTACCCATTAGCGTAGATAGAGTAAAGGAAATTATTGAATTGAACAAAGAAGGAAATCAACCTGATGAGCTGGTAGATATGGCTTCTTATATTGAAACGGAAACTGTTGATTATGCAGATGTAGTTGGGCAGCAGAGTTTGGGAATTTTGAAAAAGAAGAAAAAAAGACCAAACAAAAACCGAAAGAAAACACCCAGCAATAGAAACAAAGGCGGAAACGCAAATAGACAAGGTGGGAACACAAATAAGCAAGGCGGAAATACAAATAAACAGGGCGGAAACACAGGAAACAAAAGTGGTGGTGGAAACAAAAACAGCAATCGCAACAGAAATAGAAACAGAAACAAAAACAACAATCAAGGAAAGCCCAAACAGGGACCTAATAAGCCACAAAAAAATTGATGATTAAAAAACTAATCGTATTGTTTGCCATTGGATGTGCATTTTCATCATGTGATCCAAACCGAGTATTTGAAAAGAATATCAAGCTATCAGACCATGAATGGGATAAGGATGTATCATTAGATTTTTCAGTAGACATTCAAGACACCATTGGCCTGCACAACATGTACCTAAATGTTAGACATGCAGGATATTATCAATACAGAAACATTTTTTTATTTATAAAAACCGAATTGCCAAATGGAGTTTCTCAAATTGACACTGCAGAGTGCTTGCTAGCCAGCCCGGAAGGAAAATGGATGGGCGATGGATTAGGTGACATTTGGGACAATCAAATTCTATTTAAAAAAGGATTTAAATTTCCTTTAAAAGGCACCTATAATTTCGAGCTTACACAAGCCATGCGTGTAAATCCACTGCAAGGCATAATGGATGCAGGAATTAGAATTGAAAAAGATTCGAACTAAATTTTAATAGATTTTACCGCGGTTGTCGGTAACATTAGCGCTTTCCTTCAACGCATTAAACAATTCAAACTTTGCTCTTTGAGAAAAAGACTGTTCTATTTGCCTTTTATTTAAAACAAAATTAACCTCATCCGGTGCATCGGTTCTGCTTAACACTTTAACCATAAACACACCGGTTTCTCCTGCAATTGCATTACTGGTTTCACCACTTTGTAAGGTTGATATTACACCAACAACATTTGGTTCTGAACCAACAGCTGCAATAAATGCACTAGAAAAGTTTAAGTTCTGAACAGAATCAACTTTTGAATTGAACGTCTGAGCAAATTGTTCTACTGAAGAAACAGAGCTTGCTTGCTCTCTAAGCATTTCTGCTTTCTTTCTTTTCATTGTTTCTGCTTGCAATGCCGGCATAATCTGCTCTTTAGTTGGTATTCCCTTATCTAATTTCTCAACCAATTTAGCCACTACAAATGCTTCATCTGCATCAACTACTTCTGACACAGAGCCAACTTCAGATGAGTATGCCCAACGAACCAGTTTTCTAACACCGGTTAAGCCAGGTAAGTTTTTATCGCGCTCTTTAATATTTTGTGCCGTTCTAATTGCAAGGTTTTGTTCAGTAGCAGCATTTGTAAATGCGTCCCCTGTGTTGTTTCTTGCAAATTGAGTGGCTTCAGAATAAATCTTATTTCGTGTGTCTTGACTTGTTCTAATTTCAGCATCAACAATGGCCATTCTAACTCTCTTTTCTCCTCCTCCTTGCTGCATTATTTCAATAATGTGAAAACCAAAAGTTGTTTGAACTAAACCAATATCACCTGTAGAATTTGTAAAACAAAAATCGTTAAACGGAGGTGCCATCATGTTTTCTTTAAACCAACCTAAATCACCACCTTTTGTTTTTGATGGCCCATCAGACATAGTTCTAGCTAAATTATCATAAGAACCTCTGTTCTCTTTTATGGCTGCAAACAAACTGTCTGCAAGGTTCTTGGCATCTTGAGGTGCACGCGTAACCGCAGGGTTAGCTCTTTCTGCACCTTGGTAAGAAATTAAAATATGTCTTGCCTTAACTGAATCAGGAAAGTTAATTACATCAAATATTTTCGCCATTTTAAAATAACCGTTCTCCTCATAAGGCCCAATAAAATCACCTTCATTACCGCCATTAAAAACAACAGAATCCAAAGTTGGTGACAATGTTCCTTTTTTGTAAAACGTATTATCCCATCTGCTATCTGCATTAATTATTACAAATACAGAATCATTTTCGGCAGATTTAAAATCATCTATTATTGAGTATACAGCATCTCTTGCTTCAGCTCTATCTTCTGCTGAAGGCACTACATCAAATTGAACGTACTCTACTTTACAAGAAGCCTCTTGTTTGTAATTAAGTTTATTTTCTTCGTATACAGCATCGTAATCACTATCACTCAGTTGTACATCCCCATCGTTAATGCTACTGTAATCAGCCTTAGCAAGAATTACGTTGGCAGTGCTATTCTTCTGTTTAAAATCTTGTTGTAATTCATGTTTTGTAACATAAATACTTTTACCAATTAAGTTTTCATACTTCTGCTTTATTCTTTCCTTTAATATAGCTCTTTCAAAACTTAACCATTGCTGTTTGCTTTGAGGATCTTGCTGATCTAAGTTGGTTATGTAATTAATTACAGTGTTTTTATCAAACTGTCCGGTTTGCGGATTGGTAAATGCCTGCCTTACTTGTGGATGCGGATTTGCACCCGTTGCCATATCCAACAATTCTTTTTCACCGACATGTACACCCAATTTTTCATATTGCTCACCAAGAATTTTTTCAGATAGTAATTCATTCCAAGCTTGCTCTTGAATCTGATCTCTTGTGGTTTCGTCAATAGAAGTTGTTTCTTGGTTAAGCTTATAATTATCTTCCAGTTCTCTGGTTTTGCTATCAAATTCTCTTGGGTCTATATTTTTACCCTTTATAACTGCCACACCCTTAACATTATTCCCGCTAAGAAATGTACCACTGGTAATAAATTCACCAAGAATAAAAGCTGCTAAACTAAATCCAATTACACCGATAAGTAGACCAGCTCTTTTTTGTATGTCACCTAAAATTGCCATTTATGAAAACGTATTTATTTGTAGAGTTTTAAATTATTTGAGGATTGCGAATATACAACCGTTTGCTCTTATATAAAAGGCTATTCTTTTACTAATTCAGGGTTTATTTCCAATTTAACCCTGTCTATTCGATTATCCTTAACGGATTGAATGCTAATATGGTAATGCCCAATTACTATTTGCTCATTTGGCTCGGGTATATTCTCATAATGATGGGTAATAAATCCACCTAAAGTTTCATATCCCGGGTCTTCAGGAATTTCGAGCTCATACTTATCATTTATGTAGTCTATTTCTAACCTACCGGAAAATATAAATTCATTTTCTCCGATTTTGCCTTCAATTAATTTAGGCACATCATGCTCATCTACAATTTCTCCAAATATTTCTTCAATCACATCTTCAATAGTAACTATCCCAGAAGTTAATCCATGCTCATCAACAACCAATGCTATACTTCTTCTTTGTTGCATAAACTGTGTGAGCAAATCTCTGGCTTGCATACTTTCCGGAATTATTGAAACAGGCAATAATATGCTTTGAATCGTTTTGGGGCCTTTAAACATATCGAAAGAGTGTGCATACCCAATTATGTGATCTACGTTTTCTCTATAGATCAGGATCCTTGATAATCCTGTTTGTATAAACTTAGCCCTTAAACTTTCTATGCTGTCTGTTATACTTAATGCTTCAATTTCAATACGAGGTATCATGCACTCACGAACCTTTACACTTTCGAAATCCAGCACGTTTTGAAACATCTGTATCTCACTACTTAGCTCTGCATCTTGCTCATTCTTGGTAGAAATTTCTTGCAAATAATGATCTAAGTCTACTCTACCAAAATTAGTTTCTGCTTGCTTTAATTCAACCTTAAATAAAAGCTTGAGTAATATTTTTGTTATGAATAAAATAAATAACACTAATGGATAGAATAATATATAAAAGGGATAAATGATTAATGCGAAAAAATTTAATGTTCGGTTAGGGTTAATTCTAAATAACACCTTTGGTAAAAATTCTGCGAACACCAATAAAAACAAAGTTGAAAAAACTGTAATGATAATTAACAAACTTATCTCACCATGAAATTGCTCCGGTAACATTGAAATCAATTTTGGCTTAAGCAATTCAGTAAAAAACTTACCATAAAATACTAAAGAGACATTTACACCAATTAGTATTGTTGCAATAAATTTGGCAGGTGCATTTACAAACCGGCTAACAATTTTGCTGGTAAATTTTCCTTGTTTTTTCTCTAACTCAATTCTTAGTTTATTACTGCTTAGAAATGCAATTTCAAGACCTGAAAAAAAGGCCGAGAATATTAAGGCAAAAATTATAATGAGGAGTGGGTCCATTAATAGCTTAAAAATACAAAAAACAATAGTTTAATTATTTGCTACTTCTGTTTACGCTCTAAAGCCATTCTTTGTTTTCTTCTGATAGAATAAATTATTCCGGCAATAAACGCGATTACCAGATAAATAATTATTTCGCTATTAACGCCTTTTGTCACTAAGACATAAATGGACATACCAATTGCAACTAATCCAACAATTAACCATGCTATTTCAAGTATTCTAAAAATCATTTATTCTTTATCTATGGCAAAATCTCCAATAGGTTGTAAAATCGTATAATCTGTAAACTCTTGATTCGATTCAAGCCCTTTTCCAATAATTTTATTTCGTGGAGTGGTAATGGTAACAAGTTCATTGGAATAAATTCTACCCGTTTGTTCATTCCATTGCAAATATTCAGTTTCTAATTTTTCGCCCTTCTCATTTATCACTTCCACCTTTTCTCTGGCCTCCATTATTTTTTCTTCTGTTTTATGAATTGCATAATTAGAAGTAAGAGTTGAAATAACATTACCCCGGCCATCATAAAATTTTACATTAATGCCTTTATCCATTTCTGTATAATTTTCAGTGCCTACAAAACGATTAAACTCAGGTGCAAAAACAATTGCTTTTATACGAGCCGAATCGCTATAAATAATTTCTAAATCAGTTGCGGTTTCCATTGGCAGAGTGTCTTTATTACCGACCAATTCCACCGTTTCTAAATCAGTAGTGCATGCAAAAATGCATAGCATAATTCCTGCCAAAAAGAAAAAAATAATATTTCTTCTAAATATCAAAGCTAATCTGAAGTGCGAACGGTAGTGGTTTCACCTATCCAACACTCTACTTTATAAGAGTCTCCCGCTTTTTTACTAATAAAGAATAACTGCTCCGTTGTAGGATAATACTTTCTTAAGTTGGCAGCCTTCTTATTAGCAAAGTCTGCAATCGATGGATCAACTGCTTTTGCTTTTCTGTATTTGTCTACAGCTGCCCAAAATACTGCTTTGGCTTCAACTCCATCTCCGCACATTTTAGAACTTGCCATGTACAAGTCTCCTATTAATATGTATGGCTTTCCCCAATCCGGTCTTGCAGATGCAGCTTTCCTAGCATGCGCTCTCGCCTTAGAATAATTTTTGAACTGATGAAACTCGACCTCCGCCATTTCTAAATAATATTTTCCTTTCTCCACATTATCTGTTTGCAAATTAAGAGCATCATTGTAATAATCCATAGCAATTAAATAATCCCCTCGTTGTACATACATACGTGCCAAATTTGCACCGCTTTCTGCCGTAGGTTCTTTTACATGCAACCGCTTAGCAACATCTAAATAAAAATCTTTATTTAAACATTTTCTTTTTGTCAGTAAGCTTACTAATTTCTTCAGCAAAGCAACATCATCCGGATTGCTTTCCACTTTAGAGAAATATATTTCTCTTATATCATCACATTTTAAAAATGGATCTACTATCGTTTCAATGTTATCAAGTGCTATTTGGTAGTTCTTAGCATACTTATCTCCAGAATCAATTTTTTTAGTTGCAATGGTAGCGGCTTTATCATAAGCCTCTAGCACATCAACTTTATCAACTTTACCTTCTTGCTCTATCTCTTTGTCTCTGTGAAACAACTTAGTTTTTACTTGTACATATCTGAACAATACATTAGGAGAAGACTTATCACCTTCTAACTCTACAGATTTTGAAAGCAGTTTATCAATTTTGTCTATCTCATCAGGCCTGTTATCATACATTGCTAATCCCATCTTTCCTTTAACCAAACCTTCTTGATTGAAATGTGCTATTCTATACTGATAGCTTAGCAACAAGGTATCCACCATGCCGCTTTTTTTAGCTTCATCCTTTTCTTCAGCAATAAACTTTTTGTACATTTTTTCACCGTGCAAATAAACGTTCTTACTGTACTTAGGGCATATTACAACAACCTTCTTCCAATATGGTAATGCATCTACATAATTATCTTGCTTGTAGTATTCTTGATATAGCGAAATGTTTTCTGTGCACTTCACACTATCCGTTCCGAAATCAGATTCTACTTGTGCGTTTGCACTCATACTCGTAAATACGAATGCCGCAATTAATACTGTTATTACTTTAAATTCATTTCTCATACTAGTCATATTTTCTTGGATTAAACCACTTATCTCTTAGGGTTAACCCAACAGTCATTTTTAAATATTCTTCTTTTATTAGACTACTCTCGGTAGTACCTCGTTTACCCAACTCAAAAGATAAATTTATATTAGAATAAAAAGGTTTTTCTGATGTACCACGAATTTTGGTCGTATTGGCCGGTATAGCAAGCCCAAAAGTGATGCCATATTCTTCAATAGCCGTATTTTGAAGCTCTAAATAAGATGTATAGTACTTAAAACCAGCACGATATACTGCTCTTTTAGACCAAAAACCACCCGTTACTTTTTGTGGCGAATATTGCCCTCCAAGACTAAATCTAAAGCTGTTTTGCAATGAATCTTTTACACCAAAAGACTCAAAATCGCTCCAATTTTGCATTTCAAAATCAGCACCTACTAACCAGGTTTTGTTGTGCTCAACAACAATTCCTCCTGAAAACGTTACAGGAAAAACGATATCTCCATTTATTCCATCTTCAAACAATACAGTGTCTTTAATGGCTTCTCCTCCACTAGTTGTTTTAAAGTAGTTTTCAATTAGCAAATTATTTTGTGCTTTTATTTTCCTGTCAATGGTACCTGTAAAACCATAAATGATGTTACTCTTTTCACTAATCTTATGTTTTATGTTTATTCCGGCAGATGCTGAAACGTCACCAATGTCAGTAGTTCTAATTAACCTACTATTTAAAAAGTTAGTAGAGTCAGGGAACTCAACACTGTTTGTAGTTTTTAAATTTCCAAAATAATATGAACCGTTTACTCCAACAGATATGTTTTTATTTACGGTAAATCCAGCGCCAAGAAAAAATTGATTTATTCCACCAGACCCCTCATATGAGTACAGTTGATTTCCGATAATTAAACTATCTGTAATTTTTTGTTCAATGTTATATCCCTTGTTGCTAAAGGGAACCAAACCAAATGCAATTCCTGCTCTATCCTTTACAATTGGAAAGCCAAGTGCTAAATATGAAAATGCAGCAGTTCGGGCATTATCAGTTCCAGTTGAGCTTGAAAGTCTATTCAACTCTCCTCGCACCCCAACATCAAAGGTGGTGAGTTTTAGGGCAGAGTAACTTGCCGGGTTATAAAAGTTGATATGCAATGAATCTGCATAGGCAGCACTTAATCCTCCCATGGCTATTTGTGGGCCAAATC
This sequence comes from Bacteroidia bacterium, assembly GCA_013001815.1. GTDB lineage: Bacteria > Bacteroidota > Bacteroidia > AKYH767-A > OLB10 > JABDLV01. The sequence goes on along the minus strand of JABDLV010000227.1, from coordinate 38,622 downwards.
CTCCAAACGTCAATTCGCCAATTCCATATCTTGAATAAGGTGAGTAGGTGCTTTGTTGCGCAACGGCTTGAACCGACAGACAAAGAATTAGAAACAGGGTGATTTTGAGTATGTTACGATGCATTAAGCAGTTTTTCTATTATAGTCCAAAATAAAATTCAATCCAATTAAGGTTAAATTTGGGGACACAAAGATTGAATTTTTTAGTCTATCAGCCAAGAACGAACTATCTCCTCCACATAGTATCAGTTTTATGTCAGAATAAGAACTTTTTATATCATTTATAAAGGCATCTATTTCTAATAAGGTACCATTCTGAACTCCACTTAGAATGCTACTTGCAGTAGTGTTTCCAATTGATTTAACAGCTTTTTTATTCAGCTTAATTAAAGGAAGACCACTGGTAAACTTGTTTAATGCTGAGAACCTCATGTGCAAGCCTGGCGATATAGCACCGCCCAAATATTGCTTTCTTGCATTCATTAAATCAAAAGTAATGCAGCTACCTGCGTCAATTGCCAAAATTGATTTTTTAGGAAATAAGACCATTGCTCCTGCAACATTGGCAATTCTATCATTGCCTAACGTTTTTTTGGTTTTGTAGAGGTTTTTAAAAGGCAATTTCGTCTTATTATTTAAAACTAAGGCACCAATATTTTTATTCAAATAATTTTGAAATCCTTTCCTTAAAGGTATTACAGAAGAAACTATGCAATTGTCAAAGGCTTTTAATGTCCCAAAATGCTGCCTGTAAATTTTCATAAACTCATCAGTATCAAACGTTTTTACTCTTGATACATTCTTCTTATTAACAAAAGCCGTTTTGGTTTTTGTGTTTCCTATGTCTATTACATAGTTCATAAACCCATTGATTTTAATTATTTTAAGCCCAGAAGTGAATTACGAATGTAATGCATATATTTTCTGAAAGACTAAAAAAAATTCTAATTTTGGCCACGCTAAGAAATAGCATGGTGATGTAGCTCAGTTGGTAGAGCAAAGGACTGAAAATCCTTGTGTCGGCAGTTCGATTCTGTCCATCACCACTACCTATTAGTTTGGTAATTGATTTAATAATATGAGTAAAAAAGAAGACGATAGTTCTAAATACCCAAGAGTACTTTTGGTGGATGATAATGAAATAGACAATTTCATTAATGAAAGAATGATACTATCTACAAAATTTGCAGGAGAGGTAATTGTAAAAAATTCAGCCGACACTGCAATGAGTTTTTTAAAACAACATGAAGGTGACGAAACAAACTTACCTGATGTAATTTTTCTTGATTTAAATATGCCCGTAAAAGATGGCTTTGCTTTTTTAGAAGAGTATGATGCTGTAACTGATACAATTAAAAATAAATGTAAAGTAATTGTACTGTCTTCATCAATAAGCCCCGAAGACATCAACAAGGCATCTACAAATCCTTATGTATTTAAATACATAAACAAACCGCTTAGCGAAAAGTATTTAGACGCTATTAACGTTTAGTTATCTTTAATTGGATTTGTAATTCTACGAATCAAACCTTCATCTAATTTTAAGAATGGAAGAATAGCATGTTCACCAGTGTTTGCTTGTGCAAACTCTAACCACTGCTCATTTACTTTTTTAATTTTCCTTCTATACTCAGCCGGTTTTAATGCTGTTTTTAAGAATTTGATAAATAGTTTGGCAGAGGTGTACTGTTCTTCACTGGGCTTAATCTGTCTTTTCAGGCTAGATATTAGTTGTGTGCATAAACCATCTTCACCCATTATGCAATATTGCAGAGCTTGAAACAGCTTACACTCAATATCAGTAAACAGGTACTTTTTCATTGATAACTCGTTACGCATTTCATTAATTATGCGAGCAGCACCAGAAAAGTCTTTCTGATAAAATTTACTTATGGCCTTAAACTTTTTATATGCTATGTAATGATATGTTTCGGCCATATCAATATCAATATTCTCTTCTATTCTGCTGTTTAATTCAACTAACCTATCAACAGAACCATCAGTAAGGAATTTTTCAACTTTTGCATTCAAAAACTCAACCACATAAAAGTGAGAAATATGCTGAGGGCATATTGCATCAATTTCAGGGTTTATTTTTTCTAAATAATGCTCAGCTCTAATGTGGTTTTTGGTTTTGGTATAATATTCAAACAACAGAAAATCAGTTAAGAATTTAATATTTTGATAGAAGGTGTCTAGATTGTACTTATCAAAAATGTTGCTCATTTCTTTAAGTACATTTTCTATTTCTATTTCTTTTGACTTTAATACTTCTTCATTTTCTTCTACAATGCATAAGTAGTAAATGTTTGCTATGTTATAAAAAACAAACATTCTATGCGAATCATATAGCTCGCAAAAATTGCTAAGCTCATCTAATATTTCACTTAACTTATTCTTATCACTTTCATCTTTAGTTAAACGGAAGTTTCCAATCTGACGAATGAACTCGTAAAAAAGACGTTCTACTTTTGATACTCCCAGTGAAAACGCTACGTGTTTCTTATACAACAATTCATACTTGTTGTAATCTTCATTGTAAAGATTTAGTTGTGCTAGGGTTTTATAAACAACAATTAATTCTCCAGATAAATCATACTGGATTAATTGTTTTTCTAATTCTTTTAATGCTCTAATTGAAAATTCTCTATTTGACCCGTAAAGGTTTGCCGGCACTCTGATAACCTCACTTAATAAAACACTAATGGGGTTATTTACTTTTTTAGCAAGTATTGCAGCAATTTTAGAATTTAGACGAGATTTTAAGGTGTAATAGGTACTGGGGTTAACCTGTAACAATTCCATCATTTCTCCATCGTCAACCTGTCCCATGCGAGAGGTTTCCAAAACTATATATGGCTTGTTTTTCTTCTTTCCAGAAACTTCGGCCAATAATGCTTGGTATTCCTCGTCACTCAGCTTCTTAATGGTTTTGCTCAATAAATCCATAGCAACATTATTATTATTTTAATATTTAACTGACCTATTCTTACGACATCCATGTAGAAATGTTATAGGCAAACAATAATTCTTTTTCAATTCGTAATTTGTTCTGTTCTTACAATAATTCTGTCCTGTAATTCATTGATCTGCGAATAGCCTAAACCAAAATGGTTTTCGCATTTTTTCTTGTACGTCTTTAAGTAGGCAAAGGTTACTCTTTGTGGATTAGACATTTAGAGGTCGATTTTTTATCAATTTTTGCAGAAATCTTACAATTGTGATGCATTGAAGATCATTCATGTAATAATGAGCGTTTGCCTATTATTTTATAGTAATAAACACAATCGAACTTTTATACCATTTAATTATAAAAACATGCGCCCTTTGAACCCAAATAAAAATTTTATTCTTCTTGGTTTATTGCTTTTTGCATTGTTAACTAATACTAACAGTAGCCTTAACGCCCAAGATTTGCAATCGGAAACGCCATTAGATGAAAAAACCATTTCTGAAGAGATTCAAAATTTTAATGTGATTATCAAATCAGGCAAAGTGTTTATTAAATGGACGCAGTTGCCTTCAGAAACAGATTGTATGTTAAGCATAGAAAAATCTGATAATGGAATCGATTTTGAGGAAATTGGCACTAAGAAAGGGGTAAAGTCTGACTTTGTCTTGTTCTATAGCTTTATAGATCACAACCCAAGCTCTTCTATTTCGTATTATAAAGTTAAACATACGAATTCTAACGGTGAAGTGAGCTACAGTGCCATTAGACAAATAAACAACCAAGCCAAAAAAGAACTTGCGGACACATATTTGTCTACAGCCAGCTTAAACTAAGATAAAGCCGGTAGAATTGTAGACCGGATAATGTTGATTAAAACTTGGATTAGAGATACCAGTTTAAATGGATTAAACTTCATTTTTACTTTGATAGCAATATTGTGCTTAAGCAATAGCTATGCCCAAACCCCGGTTGCTTCTTTTACAACCATAGATTCTGTAGGTTGTGCACCTTTCTCAGTTACATTTAACAATACATCTACCAATGCCAATGCATTCTTCTGGGATTTTGGAAATGGAAATACATCCTCATTGCCTAGCCCAAATACAATTTATATCAATTCAGGCACATACACTGTAACACTTATTGCAAGCAATACCATGAGTGGTTTCTCAGATACGCTAGTTGCAACAAATTATTTTAACATTGTTCCCGATCCGGTTTCTTCATTTACTGTGAATCAAACTTCTGCCTGTATTACTGGAAATACCTTTAATTTCACAAATAGTTCAATCAACGCAACTTCTTATACCTGGGATTTTGGTGATGGTACTTTTTCTACAACAGCAAACCCAACACATACTTATGCATTACCTGGTACATACACCATAAAACTTATTGCGCAAAACACTTTTGGATGCGAAAACATTTCTATACAAACCAATTTCATCACCGTTCACCCAAGTCCAAATGCATATCATAGCGCTAGCTTTACTTCTTCATGCGACTCCACTGATATTTTTTCATTTACTACGAATGATCCTAATGATGTATCATGGTTTTGGGAATTTGGAGATGGAAACACATCAAACCTTCAAAATCCAACACACATGTATGGAGCCTCGGGAAGTTTTAGCGTTTCCCTAACCGTAACTGACATAAATGGATGTACAAGAAAACGTACAAAACCAAATTATATAAATATAGGGACATCATTAGTGCCATCATTCACGGTAAATGATACTGGAGGATGTGCACCTTTTACTACAAATTTTACCAGTACGGTACCTAATGCCATTTCCTGGAGCTGGGATTTTGGTAATGGAAATACAAGTGCACTTGAAAATCCAATTCACACCTACAACAGCACCGGTTCCTATGATATAACATTAACTGTAAACACAACAGCCGGTTGTAATGGAACCGTAACAATACCCGCTTTCATTACTGTGGACCCATTTCCGGTTGCTTCATTCAGCGCAGTAAAAGATACCGGTTGTATTCCGTTTGATGCACAGTTTGTTAATACATCAACGGGTTCTACCTCTTGGTTTTGGGATTTTGGAGATGGCAATACCTCTACAGACCAAAATCCAATGCACACATACACTGTAAATGCAAAATATGATGTAATGTTAATCGCATTTTCACCAAACGGGTGTTCTGATACTTTGACAATTAACAATGCAATTGACTTAAAAAATCTGTACGTTAATTTTTCAGCATCTCCAAAACGTGGTTGCCCTGGAGTTAATGTACCCTTTGTACCTAATAGTACTTCTTTTGCAAGTTACCTTTGGGATTTTGGTGATGGAAGCACTTCAACACTTGCTTCCCCATCTCACGTATATAATTTTTTAGGTAATTACGACATTTCACTTTCAATAGTAACAGCAGACGGATGTACTAAAACGGTTTCAAAAAGTAGTTATGTAAGAGTTATTGATACTACGTTTACTTATACAACACCAGACACAATTGTAGGCTGCACGCCCACAGAAGCAATATTTACCGATCCAACACCCTATAGTAGTAGCTGGGTATGGGATTTTGGAAATGGCGACACATCTCATCAACAAAACCCAACTTACTCTTTTGATACGGCCGGAATTTACAATGTATCGCTAGTCACGGAATTAGCAGGTGGATGCCAAAGAACAATAAACCAATTTGCGGTTTATGATATTAGACAAGTATTTCAAGATACTATTAGAATAACAGCTATAAGTCATTGTAATCCTTATTCAATAAGTTTAGAATATGACACTGCAAATGTTGTGAGCATGACATGGTTTTTTGGTGATGGTGATAGTAGTAATGTTTGGAATCCAACTCACAATTACGCATCAGCTGGTGACTATTTAATAACTCTAGAACTGGAAATGGATGCAGGTTGTAGAACAACTCAATATCTTCCTGTTACATTAGGCTATTCTAGTCCAATTTCGTTTACCGTTTTAGATCCCTGTATTAGTGATACCATTCAGTTTAGCGCTTCGTCTCCGAACTTCACTAGTTATCTATGGGATTTTGGTGATGGTGACAGCTCCACGCTTGCTGACCCAGCACATGCATATCAAACAATTGGTAATTATATTGTAAGCTTAACTGTAACCGACATTGGTGGGTGCACGCACACCTACACAAGTCCTGATACAATTAATACAGTAAATGTGTTCGCTGATTTTAGTGTGGCCGGACCAACATCTGGTTGCAATGTTTTGGCTGCTACATTTGTAAATAATTCAATAGGCGGAACCTCTTGGTTTTGGGATTTTGGTGATGGAAATACAAGCACAGCTCAAACCCCAAGTCATACCTACGTATTACCTGGTGTGTATGATGTTTCACTTACAGTTACCGATTCCGGTTGTGTTCATACAAACTCAAAAACCAATTACATATCTGTAACAAACTTTTTAGCCAATTTTATTTATACTCAAGGCAACAATTGCTTTCCTATTACAGCAACTTATACTGATCAAAGCTTAAATGCGGTCTCTTGGCTGTGGGAATTTGGCGATAGCACAACATCAAATTTGCAACATCCGGTTCATGTGTTTACCGAACCACCAACAGGCCCAATAAAATTAACTATTACAGACATAAATGGTTGCCAAATTACAAGAAGCAAAACCAATATATCATTTGAACGTGTTGACTTCAGCGTTAGCGATAGCTTAGGTTGTGTTCCATTTACCACAACATTCACAGATTTAAGCACCAGTGCAATTGCATGGCGTTGGGATTTTGGTGATGGAAACACCTCCAATTTGCAAAACCCTACTCACACATATGTTAATAATGGTTCCTATGATGTACAGCTAATTGTTGATTTTGCATCCGGCTGTACAGATACCTTGTTATTTCCGAACAGATTTACATTTTCGTTTCCAAATGCTGATTTTTCATCACCAACCACTGCCGCTTGTTCACCAGCTAGTATTGATTTTGTAAACCAATCAACAAATGGAACAACTTTTACATGGGATTTTGGAGATTCTACTTTCTCCAACCTTTCAGATCCATCTCACATTTATAATATACCGGGTTACTATACTGTTTCTCTCATCGCATCGAATAATGATGGATGCAACGACACAATGACTTACAATAACTTCTTATTAATTCCCGGTACGTATACGGACTTTAGCGTAATCAGCACTGATGGTTGCCCAATGCTTGTGAATCAATTTACCGATTTGTCAATTAATGCTTCAACCTGGAACTGGAATTTTGGAGATGGTTATTCTTCTACTGTACAAAACCCACAACATCTATATGCCGATACCGGAACGTTTCAAGTAACACTGATTACAACTGATACAATTGGATGTTCATCTGTGTTTACAATGCCAACGCCTATTACTATTCATCCAATACCTACGGCAAGCGCTACAGTTACAAATCCAAATATATGTGCACCAAGCAGTGTATCCTTTGTTAATAATTCAACAAATGCCACAACTTATATTTGGGATTTTGGAAATGGGGACACTTCCCATGCTCAAATTCCGGTTTATAATTATGTAAATGCAGGAATTTACGATGTTGAATTGATTGCAATATCTGCATTTGGATGTGCAGATACGCAAATAGTTGCACCATCAATAACCGTCTCAAATTCACCTATTGCCAATTTTATTGTTGATAGCATTGCAGGTTGCGCACCAAACAATGTCAACTTCTATTCATTATCTACAGACACAATTGGTGCAAATTATAACTGGACATTTGGAAATGGCTCATCATACAATGGAATTGACCCCAGTGTTTATTATGCAAACCCGGGAAATTATAATGTTTTACTAACCGTAAACAACAGTAATGGATGCAGTGATACATCACTACAAACGATAAACATTCCATCTAAACCGGTTGCTAATGCAGCAATTAGTGATACCGTTGGCTGTGCTCCATTCTTCTGTCAGTTTTCTGAACAAGCCGTAGATGCAGTTGCCTTCTATTGGGATTTTGGAGATGGAAATACATCCACAAGTGCCAACCCATCACATATTTACATCAATGCAGGAACCTACACTCCTACATTAGTAGTTCAAAATATACAAGGATGTGTTGATACATTTAATTTTAATTACTCCATCAATGTATTTGATAATCCGCAAGCCGTATTCTCAGCAGGAAATGGATCCGGTTGCAACCCACATACTGAACAATTTGTAAACAACTCAACATTTAATCCGGGTGCTACATTTTTATGGGAATTTGGTGATGGCAAAACCTCCACATTGATGAACCCAAATAATGTGTTTGACACTGCAGGTACGTTCAATATTTCATTAACCGTAACAGATTTAACAGGATGCTGGGATTCTACACTTAAAAACCTAAACGTTTACAACTCGCCAGTTGCTTATGCAACTGTAGATAACAATTTAGGTTGTGAACCATTTTTAGTAAACTTTACCAATACTTCTCAGAATGGTTCATCATTTGTTTGGAGCTTTGGCGACAACAATTTATCTGTAACACAAAATCCATCACATACCTACAATAACATGGGTAGCTATATTCCTACTCTTGTAGCTATTAGTCCACTTGGGTGTGCTGATACATTTACTTTCGCCAATCCAATTAATGTTAACACGTCACCAGTTGCCAGTTTTTCAGCAAACGACACAATTGGTTGTGTTGGAGCAAATATTATTTTTACGAATAGCTCTACAAATTTATCCGGTGCATCGTATTTATGGACATTAGAAAATGGAATTACTTCTAACGCATTTAGTCCGAATATTGTATTAACGACACCTGGTGTACATGATATTACACTTGTAGTAACAAACAACGGAGGTTGTGGAGACACCATTTTTGAGCCATTGTATTTACACGTTAGAGACACAATTGCACCTCCATCAGATCAAGTGTATTCAGCTTCGGTACTCAACAATAATAGCGTAGAACTTATTTGGGATCAAAGCACAAACCCAAATTCTGACGTATACAAACTGTACCGATTTGATACGCAAAGTCAAACATATGTAAATGTTTATACCGACCCGGTTCATTTACCTAATTCTGATACGGTAAGAAGATATGTAGATAACAGTCTTGCAACTTTGCATAATACTTACTCTTACAAATTGCAAACCATGGATGTTTGTGGTAATGAAATTCCTCTTGATGAAATCGATCATTCTACAACGATTAATTTAGAAACGGTAACCGTTGATGCAGATGTTTACTTATCATGGACACCATATGAAGGCTGCAATGTATCAGGATATCAAATTGAGAGAACAAATACCAGAACCGGGATAACCGAATATATTGAAACAACCAGCCCGTTGGTTTTAAATTATGTTGACACCTTCCTAATTTGTCCCGATATTTACTCTTACCGAATTAGAGCCCTAGACTTATGTAATTCACTGTACACCGCGGTTAGTGATACGGATAATGCTCGCCCATATTTAGATCCGGGCAACCAGGTAGTAGAGATTGTTCGCTCAACGGTAATAGATGACCTATACATTCTAACCGAATGGACTGAGCCTAATAGAGACCCTCACCGTGTAGTAAGCTATGAAGTATATCGCTCAACAGACAATGTGAATTTTTACCATTTAGAATCTGTACCTCATTACGATTTGTCTTATTTGGATTACAATGTGGATGTTGACAATCAAACTTACTATTACCAAATAATTGTAAGCAACGATTGCGCCATACCTAATATTGAAAGCAATAAGAGTTCTTCAATACTTTTAAAAGCAGACTGGAGAAACGACAAGACATTGCTGGAATGGACTCCTTACGTTAAATGGAAAGAAGGTGTTGGAAATTATGTGATCGAAAAATTAGATGAATCAGGAAATTGGATCATGATTAAAGTCGTGGATGAGAAGACTGATTCTATCGAAATTGACGATTAATCCACTACTATTCTCTTAATTTACTACTTTATACCTTCTCTTTATATTAACTTTGTGTGCAATAATTAGCATATGAGCAGGCCTTTAGTAATCTTTTACATTCTTGTTATTTATGTTTTGTTTCAATTTGGTTGGTGGGCCTATTTGTTATCGGATTTGTATTCAGATGTTTTTGAATTGAGACTAAAATTAATTCAATATGAAATAACCAACCCCGAAATTATTCAGTCTGAAAAGGATCTCTTTCTCTCAAATTTGAAAAAAAAATGGCTAATGATTGCCGGTGAAGGACTTGTATTTATCACTTTGCTATTTATTGGCATTAGAATGATTAATAAGGCATTTGTAAAAGAAATGCGCTTAACACAACAACAGAAAAACTTTTTACTTTCTGTTACTCACGAGTTCAAATCTCCTTTAGCAGCTATACGTTTAAATTTGCAAACCCTAGAAAAGCATGAACTAGATTCTGATAAAAGAAAAAGCATATTAAACAATTCATTAGCGGAAACTGACCGTGTTACCAGCCTTGTGAATAATGCATTGATTGCATCTCAAATGGAAGCAAGAAAGTATACATTTGATATGAATTGGTTTAATGTATCTAATAAAATTGCAAGTATTATTGACAAAATTCCGGAAGCTAAAAAAGAGTTTATTGAAATACATCAAAATATTGAACCGGATTTAGAAATGTTTGGAGATGCTGATGCAATTGAATCTGTTATAAATAACTTACTTCAAAACGCAGAAAAATATTCCTCAAATAATAAAGCGGAAGTACATGTAGATCTAAAAAGAAATAAAAAACACATCGAATTAATCTTTAAAGATAAAGGCATAGGCATTCCTGGCGAAGAAAGAGAAAATGTGTTCACCGCATTTTACAGAATTGGCAATGAGGAAACCAGAAAAACGAAAGGAACAGGTTTAGGGTTATATATTGCTAAATATATTATTGACAACCATAAAGGAAAAATTGAAATACTGGACAACCAACCTGTCGGGACCATATTTCATATTAGTTTTCCAAGCAACTAACACATGAGCAGCAATAAGACTATATTAATTATTATGGATGGCTGGGGAGAAGGGCCAAAAGACAATTCCAATGCCATTTATAAAGCACAAACACCATTTATTGATAGTTTGTACAACGATTACCCTTATAGTTTTTTAAATACTTCAGGCGTTAATGTTGGACTACCGGAAGGACAAATGGGCAACTCAGAAGTTGGACACATTAATATAGGCGCAGGAAGAATTGTAAATCAAGAATTAGCAAGAATAAACCAAAGCGTTTCATCAAAATCAATTGATGCTAATGCTACGCTTTTAAAAACTTTTGAATACGTAAAAAAAGCCGGTATTAATCTTCATTTCATTGGTCTGGTTTCTGATGGTGGAGTTCATTCGCACCAAAACCATTTAATGTACTTATGTGAGTTAGCACATAGAAACGGAATCAACAATTCATTTATTCATGCCTTTACCGATGGAAGAGATACAGATCCGCACAGCGGAATAAAATCTATAAAGGATACTACCGATGCTGTAAGCAAATACAATTCTCAGTTAGCAAGTGTTACAGGCAGGTATTATGCTATGGACAGAGATAACAGATGGGAACGAATAAAGATCGCATACGATGCAATGACAGAAGGAATTGGTCACAAAACAACAAACATAGAAGGTGCAATAAATGAATCATATCAAGATAATGTAACCGATGAATTCATTAAGCCAATCATATCAGTTGATGAAGATGGTAAACCAATTGGTACTATCAATGAAAATGATGCCGTAGTCTGTTTTAATTTTAGAACGGACAGGTGTAGACAAATTGTAACTTCCCTTACTCAAAAAGATTTAAGCGAACACAAAATGAAAACAATTCCACTTCATTTTGTAACCATGACGAATTATGATGACTCTTTTAAAAATATAAATGTGTTGTTTTCTCATGAGCACCTACATAACACATTGGGAGAAGTATTAGAAAGTCAAAATAAAAATCAAATCAGAATATCTGAAACGGAAAAATATCCTCATGTAACTTATTTCTTTTCCGGTGGAAAGGAAAACGAATTTAAAAACGAAAAAAGAATTATGGTTGCATCACCAAAAGTTGCAACTTATGACTTAAAACCGGAAATGAGTGCAAATGAAGTTACTGATTTAATTTGCAGTGAAATAAATAACCAAACTGCAGACTACATTTGCTTGAATTTTGCAAATGCAGACATGGTTGGACATACGGGTGTTTTTGATGCAATTGTTAAAGCCGTTGAAACCGTAGACAGCTGTGTGCAAAAAGTAGTAGAGGCAGCTTTAGAAAATGGATATACTTGTCTAATTACAGCAGACCATGGTAATGCAGACAAAGCCATCAATAAAGATGGGAGCCCAAATACAGCACACACTACAAACAAGGTTCCATGCTTTTTAGTTGGCAAAAATGTTAAATTTAAAATGCAAGATGGGATATTAGCTGACCTTGCTCCTACTATTTTAACACTAATGAATGTTGAAATTCCAAGTGAAATGACCGGCAATGTCCTAATAAACAAGGCTTAATTGTTGAAAAATATAATTTCATATTTAGAATTTAGGCCTAACTTTGTAGCTCTTTAATTAAATCTAAAGTAATGCGCATACCCCTTCTGCTATTTATTTTTTTACTGAGTGCGAGTTTAGCACAAAGCCAAAGTAGAACATCTTATTATCTGGGAGTTGGTGGAATTTATTATCAAGGTGAATTGAATGACCATGACTATTCACATTCAGATTTAATAAATACACAATTCAGCGCAGGGATTGGCTATAACCCAAATAATAATTTAACCTTTCAATTTCATTTCATGCACGGTAAACTTACAGGTGCAGATTCTTTATCGAGCAGAAGAGGAACACGTTTGAGAAATTTAAGTTTTCAATCCACCGTAGATGAATTGTCATTTAGAACAGAATATAAAATGTTTGCTACCTGGCGAAAAAGATTCATCAACCCTTTTGTTTATGCCGGTGCAGGGGTGTTTTGGTTTAACCCAAAAGCCGAATTAGATGGCGAATTAGTTGAACTAAAACCGCTAGGAACCGAAGGTCAGTTTATTCAAACAGATGATGACCTCTACAACAAACCATACAATCTGGTTCAAGGCTCAGGCCTTATTGGTGGCGGAGTTTATTTTAGACTTAGCGACTATACCAAATTACGTTTTGATGCCGCAGTACACTTAACATTAACTGATTATATTGATGATGTTAGTTCGGTTTTTCCTGATTCTCTTGCATTAGCCACTGCACCCAATGGGTCTACAGCTATTTTACTATCAGACAGAAATGATAATGGAGCTTTTCCTAAAGGAGGAAATTTAAGAGGAAATGAATCGAATAATGACTCTTACGTTCATTTCGGAATTGGCCTAGAAATAAACTTGGCAGGTGACAGTAAGCTGAAAAGCATATTCAGAAAAAAACAAAAAGCCTGCTTTATAAAGTAGATTAGTTCATCAAGTCTTCTATTTCATCTGCATTAATCGGTATATTTTTCATTAAATCTTTTTGTCCCTTTGCAGTAATCAAAATGTCGTTCTCTAATCTAATGCCTAAGTTTTCTTCAGGAATATAAATTCCAGGTTCACAAGTAAATACGTTTCCAACTTGCATTGGTTTAAATCTATCGCCTACATCATGTACATCTAATCCCAAAAAATGAGACGTACCATGCATAAAGTACTTTTTGTACAATGGGCTTTTAGCATCTTGCTTTTTAACCTCACTCATTTTTAGCAATTTTAAATCCACTAATTGCTTTGTCATTAATTCACCAACTGCTTTGTGGTATTTATCAATGGTGTTTCCGGGTTTTAACATTTTAATAGATGCCTTCATCACTTTATGCACTGCATTATACACATCTTTTTGTCTCTTTGTAAACTTTCCACTTACCGGAACACAGCGTGTTAAATCAGCTGCATAATTGGCGTACTCTGCGCCAAAGTCCATAAGGATTACATCACCTGCATTGCACTTTAGGTTATTATCTACGTAATGCAACACACAAGCATTAGGGCCACTCGCAATAATTGGGCTGTATGCATGACCAGTTGCTCTATTTATTAAGAATTCATGTGTAATTTCAGCTTCAATTTCGCATTCATTGACACCCGGCTTTATCATTCTTAGTATTCTTCGCAATCCTTTCTCGGTAATGTTACATGCGGTTTGAATTTGCTCAACTTCATGCTTTGATTTTACTCTTCTGAGGTCTGCCATTATTTGCCCACTTCTTTCAAAGTTATGGCCGGGGTATTTTAATTTATATGCATTTGCGAAACGTGAATTTCTATCTTCCACCTCGCTGGCATACCTGTCGTTTTCATTTATATCTACATAAATATTTTCACTGTGATTTGCTAATAATGAAAAAACAGAATTAAAGTCTTCAACCCATTTAATTGTTTTTATACCCGAAGCGGCTTCTGCTTCAGGCATGGTATATTTATGTCCTTCCCAAACAGCAATATGCTCGTTTGTTTTGCGTAAAAACAAAACTTCACGGTACTCCTTAATCGGAAAATCAGGACAAATCAACAAAACAGTCATTTCCTGGTCAATACCAGATAAATAATATAAATCAGGATGTTGCTTAAACGGGAAAAAACCATCACCACTTTTTGGCATTAAATCATTGGCGTGAAAAACAGCCAATGAATTTTTCTTCAACTTCTTAGCTAGGTTCTTTCTATTCGATATAAATAAGTTCTTATTGATAGGATTATATTTCATTCTGAGGCTTTTGAATCTTTGTTAATAGTTCTATTGCTGAAAATTATAAAAAATTTGTTTAGGTAAACTGGGCTGCTAACTTTGCTCCCATATTAATTTTAGACAAAATAACTTCTTTAAAACTTATTTGTTTAATAAAGAGATATTAATCCTAAATCATGGCTAACGCTCTACTCACAACATCATTGGTAAAAAAATACTGGATGGCCGGAACCGGCTTATTTTTATGTCTTTTTTTAATTGGTCATTTAGCAGGCAATTTACAATTATTGATTCCTGAGGCAGATGGTGCTAGAGATCAATTTAATGCTTATGCTTACTTTATGACTCATAATCCATTAGTAAAAATACTAAGCTGGATTACCTATGTAAGCATAATAATTCATGCTATTGATGGTCTCATTTTGGCTTATCAAAACAGACAAGCAAGACCTACAAAATATGTAAAAAATAACACATCCAGAAATTCTACATGGTCATCAAGAAACATGGGCATACTGGGAACCGTTATTCTTGCATTTATTATTATACATATGAGTAATTTTTGGTACACCATGCACTGGGGACCAATTGAATCATATATACTAGAAGATAAGCCGGTAAAAGATTTATATACTGTAGTAATGAAGTTTTTTACAGACCCTGATATGGGGTTATTATTTACGGTATTTTATGTATTAAGCATGATAGCCATTGCATTTCACTTGTATCACGGGTTTCAGTCAGCATTTCAAAGCTTTGGCTTAAACCATCCTGAGTGGAATTCCATAATAAAACGAACAGGCTATGGTTTTGCTATTCTTATACCATTATTATTTGCCATAATTCCTATTGCTCTTCATTTTAAACTAATAACACAATAAAAGATGTCAGTTGTTCTTGATTCAAAAACACCCAAAGGGCCATTAGAAAATAAATGGACCAACCACAAGAACAGTATTAACCTTGTTAATCCTGCAAACAAAAGATTGATTGATGTAATTGTAGTGGGTACCGGTTTAGCCGGTGCATCAGCTGCTGCATCCTTAGCAGAGATGGGATACAACGTAAAAGCATTTTGTTTTCAAGACAGTCCGAGGCGCGCACACTCCATTGCTGCACAAGGAGGAATAAATGCAGCTAAAAATTATCAGAATGATGGAGACAGTACCTATAGATTGTTTTACGATACTATAAAAGGAGGTGACTATCGCTCTAGAGAATCTAATGTATATCGACTAGCAGAAGTGTCTGCTAATATCATTGACCAGTGCGTTGCACAAGGGGTTCCATTTGCTCGTGACTATGGTGGAATGCTTGATAACAGGTCGTTTGGAGGGGTTTTAGTTTCAAGAACATTCTATGCAAAAGGACAAACTGGACAACAATTATTATTAGGTGCTTACTCTGCATTGAGTAGACAAATTGGAAGAGGAAAAGTAAAAATGTATTCCAGACACGAAATGCTGGATGTAGTTATAGTGGATGGAAAAGCAAGAGGGATAATTGCTCGTGATTTAGTAAGCGGAGAAATTCAAAGGCACAGTGGACACGCAGTACTACTTTGCACTGGAGGTTACGGAAATGTATTTTTCCTTTCAACCAATGCAATGGGATCTAATGTTACAGCTGCATGGAAAGCACATAAACGTGGAGCTTGTTTTGCAAATCCATGTTACACACAAATACACCCAACGTGCATTCCTGTATCCGGAGAATATCAATCTAAACTTACTTTGATGTCTGAGTCGTTAAGAAACGATGGAAGAATTTGGGTGCCAAAGAAGAAAGAAGATGTAGAAGCCGTTAGAAATGGCAGCTTAAAACCGGTAAACATTGCTGAAGAAGACAGAGATTATTACTTAGAAAGAAGATATCCTTCATTTGGAAACTTAGTGCCACGTGATGTTGCTTCTAGGGCTGCAAAAGAAAGATGCGATGAGGGATTTGGAGTAAATAAAACCGGTGAAGCCGTATTTTTAGATTTTGCCGATGCCATGATGCGATATGGAAATGTAGAAGCCACTGCTCAAGGATTAGATACAAGCAATGATGCAACCGTTAAAAATCTTGGAAAGCAAATAATAAAAGAAAAGTATGGGAATTTATTTCAGATGTATGAAAAAATTACTGATGACAACCCATACGAAACACCAATGAAAATTTATCCTGCAGTGCATTATACAATGGGCGGCCTTTGGGTAGATTATAATTTGATGACAAGCATACCCGGATGCTACGCACTTGGTGAAGCAAATTTTTCTGACCACGGTGCAAATCGTTTAGGTGCTTCGGCACTTATGCAAGGTTTAGCTGATGGTTATTTTGTTATACCGTATACAATTGGAGAATACCTTTCAAATGATATAAGAACCGGTACCATTCCAACCGACACACCAGAATTTGACAAAGCAGAGCAAGACGTGAAGGAAAAGCTGAATAAGTTTATCAATAATGACGGTAAATACAGCGTAGATTATTTTCATAAGAAATTGGGGAAAATCATGTGGAATAACTGTGGAATGGCGCGTAATGCAGGCAATTTAAAGCAGGCAATTGAAGATATAAGCAAGCTCAGAGAGCAATTTTATAATGATGTGAAAATTCCAGGTACACTAAATGAATTAAATCCAGAATTAGAAAAAGCAGGGCGAGTTGCAGACTTTTTAGAGTTGGGTGAATTAATGTGTAAAGATGCACTGGATAGAAATGAATCATGCGGTGGGCATTTTAGAGAAGAATATAGAACTGAAGAGGGTGAAGCAAAAAGAGATGATGACAACTATACTTATGTAGCAGCATGGGAATACAATGGCGAACCAAAGGATGCCACGTTGCACAAAGAGGATTTAGATTTTGAATTTGTAGAATTGAAACAAAGAAGTTATAAATAAGAACAAGGAATGAATTTATCACTTAAAATTTGGCGACAAAACGGACCACAGGATAAGGGCAAATTAGTTACCTATCCAATTACTGATATATCTGAGGACATGTCATTTTTAGAAATGATGGATGTATTAAACAATCAGTTAATTGAAGCAGGAGAGGACCCCGTTGCATTTGACCATGATTGCCGTGAAGGAATTTGCGGTGCGTGTAGCTTATACATAAACGGCTCTGCACATGGTCCGGGTGATGGTGTAACTACATGCCAATTACACATGCGGAGTTTTAAAGATGGTGACACAATTCACATCGAACCCTGGCGTGCAAAAGCATTTCCGGTAATAAAAGATTTAGTGGTTGACAGAAATTCGTTTGACAGAATAATGTCTGCAGGTGGATATGTAAGTGTAAACACTGGTGCTGCGCAAGATGGAAATGCCATCCCTATTAAAAAAGAAAATGCAGATACTGCGTTTGATGCTGCTGCATGTATTGGTTGCGG
Organism: Bacteroidia bacterium; assembly: GCA_013001815.1. Lineage (GTDB taxonomy): Bacteria > Bacteroidota > Bacteroidia > AKYH767-A > OLB10 > JABDLV01. The sequence goes on along the minus strand of JABDLV010000227.1, from coordinate 20,615 downwards.
GGCTTGTGTTGCAACTTGCAAAAACTCAAGTGCAATGCTTTTTGTATCTGCAAAAGTTTCTCAATTATCCTTATTGCCTCAAGGCCAGGTTGAAGCAACAGAGCGAGTTAAAAAAATGGTAAAGCAAATGGATGATGAAGGATTTGGGAATTGTTCTAATACAGGGGCATGTGAGGTAGAATGTCCGAAAGAAATTTCTATTGAAAATATTGCCCGATTAAACCGAGAGTTTCTGAAAGCCGAAGCCACCTCTTAAACTTTAACTTTACTTCTCGCCTAGTATTTTGTAAATTAGCATATGCACAAATTCTTTCGAAAGATATTTATCGCATGCGTTGTAATATGCTTGCCTGCCTTAGTACAAATCAACACATGCGAAGCTCAAATTTATTGTCAAGATACTTTATTGATCAACCAATATTTTCCATGTGTTGGGCCTTATAACCCTGTTTGTGCCTGCAATGGGGTTACTTATAGAAATGAATGTTTTGCCAGAAGCAAAGATGGAATTACTGGAACTGTAGTAAATGGTATTTGTGGTGAATTTGACTTTGATATTGTTCCAATTCCACCAGCCCAAAACAACAATATTCTTGATTTTAGAATTTATGTTAGAGAGCCAAGCAACGTAGAAATATATATAAGTGATGTCTATGGGTTATACGTTTATAGAAATACATTGCGAAATATAGACACCCCCGGTTTGCCTTACTACATACCAATTGATACAACAAATTATGAAGAAGGGGTTTATATCATGTTTGTGGTGGTAAATAATCGGTTTCTATCAAAACGATTTTCAGTTGTAAATTAGACGTTACACCTTTACTCCACTTTTGTCTTCTACTGCTTTTATTAAATCAGGAAAAAATTCAGAAAACTCCTTTTCAAATTCGGTATAATATTCTTTTAATTCATGAATCGATTTATCAATATTTGATTCAAATTTTGTTCTTTTAGAAATTCCTCTTAAAGCTTTTTCCATGCCTTCCAGTTCAGCATAATTCAACAACCAGTTATGCTCGCTCATGTGACTCAATACCATTTTCGTTCTTTCAGGCAGCCTTTCATGATGCTTATTTAGAATTCCATATATTTTTTTTGTGTAGGAAGGAAGAGACATTTCATGGTAATTCTTCCAATTATAGGCTAAAAAATGGTCATAATATATGTCCACTATTACAGAAGCATATTTTCCATAATTGGGCCGTAATCGCAATTTGCTTTCCCTAACAATTTCATGAGAATCTGTAAAAGTGTCTATGAATCTATGCAGGTAAATACCGTCTACCATACGTTTGGTAAGATTTGGGAATTGATTACCCCGAACATGATCTCCCAAAAAATTGCCAATCATGAGCTCCTCATCGGTTCCGGATAAATAAATATGTGCCAGATAGTTCAAATCTCTTACAATTTAATCTTTAAAATTTGTTCTGTGATTCTGCTTAGTTAATAATTGTCCGATTGAAGAGAATGCAATAGAATTACTGCAACCAGCCATATTCAAAAGCGTAAATCAAAAGGTAAAATACCCATAATGCGCTTTCAATCATATTATTTAGTCATACTCATTTGTTTGCTTTTTAGTTGCCAAAAAACAGATGTTAATTACATTGCTGAACCTTTTTACAATAGGTGTATTGTAAATAGCATCAATAACACTGATGCACATGCTACTACCAAAATCATGTACCAATATGACCTCAATGGGAATTTGATTTATAAGCTGTACCAAGATATTAGCACCAATGATTATTTGGCAATTGACACCGTTTATTATTTACCTAGCGGTTTAATTGGAAGAATAGAATATCAAGAAAAAAGCAATAGAGCATTACCCAAAACCACGTTTAGCCATAATTACAATGATGATAAGATTGAACAAATATTTGAAACGGGATTTATAAACAACTTTCCTTATGTAATCACCTACAACTACATATACAATCGTGGTAAACTAGAAAGCATTGAGAAAATCGGAGACTTAGTACATCCAAATTTTAAAATAAATAATATCATTTATAATGAAGCAAACGTTGTGAGTGGAACTATTCAACTGGCTAATTCTAATGACTTAATTGATTTGCATTTTAGCACAGACAATTTCACTAATATTAAAAAGTTTCTTTTGCCATATCCTAATGCAATACTCTTTAGAAACTCATTAAACAATATCACTCAAATTACAAATACACAAAGCTTTGTATACAATGGAGTTCCGTTTCCTGCAAATTCAATATTATTTAATCAAGAATTAATATTTAATGACGAGGGTGCTCTGCTTACATCCATTGAGAGTAAATCAGAACTAGGAATCTTTTCAACTTCACCATCAATCAAGCATTTTAGTTATTCTTGTGAGTAACTAATCAAACTTAATATCCTTAATTTTTAGTTGTAACGAAGTTCTACCGTTGAAATGGTTTTCTTCTATGCTATAGGCAATGTCAAATTCTGGTTTACTGCTGATGTTTTCAAAAACTTTGCCCATTTGAAAAGCAATACCATCATATATTGCCATACTATTACCGCGATGCGTTAAGCTCAGTTTCAAATGATCCTTGCCAACTACTCTACTTCTTCCTGAATCCTTAACTGAACTTGTTTTAAATACTGGTGACAAATTTCCCGGACCAAATGGTTCAAACTGTTGAATTATTCTTCTAAATTTTGAATCAATTTCTTCTAGGTCAATTTCCGAATCAATCTCAATGCAAGGAATAGTCTGTTCCGGCAATATAGTTGAAGCCACTTCTTTTTCAAACGCTTCAATGAATTCATCTAGCTTTCCCTCTTTTATAGTTAAACCAGCAGCATACTTATGACCGCCAAACTGATCTAAATAGGTTGAACACTTTTCAATTGCATTATACACACTAAAGCCTTTAACAGATCTGGCTGAACCAACAATTTTGCCTCCTGCTTCGGTTAATACAATAGTAGGTTTATAGAATTTTTCAATTAATCTGCTTGCTACAATTCCCACTACACCCTTATGCCAATCTTTGTCAAAAACCACTGTGCTCTTTCTTTTTTGCAGAACCTCGTCATTCTCAATCATGCTAATTGCATGCTCAGTTATATTTTGATCTAATTCTCTTCTCGTAGTATTATTTATATTCACTCCAGAACCATGTGCGCTAGCCTCTTGAACAGAATCCGATATTAATAGCGCTACTGCTTGCTTGCCACTTTCTATTCTTCCTGCTGCATTTATTCTTGGTGCCAAACCAAAAACAACATCACTGATAGTTAAGGGTAATTTTTTTCCGCTTACTTCAACTAGTGATTTAATTCCAGGCCTTAATTCTTCATTGTTTATTTGCTCCAGCCCATAATATGCTAGCACTCTATTCTCACCAACTATAGGAACAATATCTGCAGCAATGCTGATAACCACAAAATCTAATAATGGTTTTAACTCGTTAAAGTCAATTGCATTCTTAGCTGCAAAAGCTTGCACTAGCTTAAATCCTATTCCACAACCGCTTAATTCTTTAAAAGGGTAATTACAATTGTTTTGTTTCGGGTCTAATACAGCAACTGCATTTGGAATTACATCACCGGGTAAATGATGATCGCAGATAATAAAATCTACATTTTTATTTTTTGCATAGTTGATTTTGTCAACGGATTTGATGCCACAATCTAAAGCAATAACTAAAGAGTAGTTATTGTCAGCTGCCCAATCAATTCCAGCGGTAGAAATGCCATATCCCTCTTTATACCTATCGGGAATATAATAATCTATTCTGCTAAAAACATTTTTAAAGAATGAGTAAACCAACGCAACTGATGTAGTGCCATCTACATCATAATCACCATATATTAATACTGATTCTTTCTTTTCAATTGCCTCTTCAATTCTAACAATGGCTTTTTCCATTCCCTTCATTAAAAAAGAATCATGTAACATGTTCAATTCAGGTCTAAAAAATTCTTTTGCCTTTTCAAAATTTGTAATACCTCTATCAACTAAAAGCCCTGCAATGCGCTCATTTACATTTAATGCAGTTGCCAGCTCTTGTATTAACTTCTTGTCACCTTTCTCTTTTAGCACCCAATTAATCTTCATTCTTTCTTTTTTATTTATCAATAGCCAAAATCAAAATTAGACTATATCCTTTTACATCAAACAATTGTTCATTTTTTTTTATAGCTTTATAGAAGTACATCAAAAATTTAAACATGAGCAAACCAGAAATACCACTAAAACAACCTATAGTTGATGAATATGAACCCGGCACCTACGCTTGGTGTGCATGTGGAAAAAGCAGTAAACAACCTTTTTGCGATGGTTCACATAAAGGGACAGAATTTAACCCCATAATTGAAAAAATTCAAGAAAAGAAAAAACTAGCCTGGTGTGGCTGTAAGCACTCATCTAAAAAACCATTTTGCGATGGATCACATAAAAATTTATAACATTAAATAATTTAATTATGAAAAAGATATTTTTTATTGCAGTTGCATTTATTTTATCAGGATCTGTTGTTGCTCAATCTGAATGGGTAACAGATGCCGCACATACTACCTTACAATTCAGCGTATCACATTTAGTTATCTCAGAAGCAACGGGTAATTTTAAAAATTTTGAAGCTGTTGTTGCTACAAATAATGAAGAATTCAACGATGCCAAAATTCAAATTTCAGTAATGGTTGAGTCACTTGATACTGATGATAAAACCAGAGATCAGCACTTGTTATCAGAAGACTTTTTTGACGTAAAATCATTTCCGGCAATCAATTTTGAAAGTACTTCTTTTAAAAAAATAAAGGATAACAATTATAAATTAATTGGTAATCTTACCATTAAAGATGTAACAAAAGAAGTAGAGTTTGATGTTACTCATGGCGGAACCGTAACAGACCCCTATGGCGTTGTAAAGGCCGGGTTTAAGTTAGAGGGTAAAGTTAATCGTTTTGATTACGGTCTTAAATGGAATACATTACTGGAATCCGGTGGTGCTGTGGTTGGAGAAGAAGTAAGTATCAATTGTAATATTCAATTAAAAAAATTGTAGTTGTACAAGAACTCATAAAAAATCCCGCCAACAGCGGGATTTTTTGTTTAGTATATATTCTATTTACTGAATGCTAATGTTTCTAGTAACAGATTTACCATTTATAGTTAACCTCATTGCATAAAAACCACTTTCAAGATTATTTAGGTTGAAAGTCTTGCTGTAATTAGTGTTTAAGTTTTGTGAGTTTTCTAAATCCAATACTTCTCTTCCGGTAACATCATAAACGTTAATCATTAACGTTTCAATATTATTAGATTCAATTGAAACATTTACTAAACCGGTAGAAGGGTTTGGAAATATACTTACCAAGCTATTGTAATCAATTGTATTTATGCTGGTAGGGTTTTGAACAACTACGGTTGCAGGAACTCTTGTACTAGCACATTCAATATCTTGCTCTTTTACTTCCCAGTCATAATAAAAGTAATAGTATGCTCCACCGGCAGAAGAACCTGTTATGTCTACCAATCCACTAACAGAGTAAGGATAATTCACTCCATTATCATTTCTAAAAAAATCTGGAGGCGTAGCAGCAGAGGTACCCAATCTGTAATCTGTACCGGCATTAATATTAAAGTTTAATGAAACTCTATGTTCTCCCATTGGCACTGTTACCGTCTTTGATTGCAACACATTGTCTTGCGCATCTCTTAATTCTATAGTCCTAGAAGTAGCTGCACCAGAATAAACTTTTACTGACTCTAAAATCATCGGTGACGAAACATCAAAAGTCAAATATCTTTGTGTACTAGTATGGTTTGCTCCATTCCCAAAAGCGTTGTCGTGCGGTGGCGAATATGAAGTTGCACCTGTTATGCTTTCAACATCTTCTGCATAAAATGTAGTTGTATTAGAAACCATTGGTGTTGTCCAAGAAGCTCCGCTACCTAATAAATTACCGCCTGTAACTGCATCATACCATTTTATATCACCTGTTGAACTACCCGTAGCAGTAACATTAGCCGTACCCGGGTATAAAATTGTTGCACCATTAGCGGTTGGAGCTGTTGCATTTAGTGATGTGATAGTTAATGGTTGAGATGTTCCAATACCACAGTCAGAATCAACTGTTACGTCATAGGTTCCCGCATTTGTTACAGTAATACTTTGAGTAGTTGCTCCATTAGACCAACTGTAGGTATTACCAACATTGGCGGTTAAAGTAATTGGCGAATTATTGCAAACGACAGTTGAACCTGTATAAGAAATACTTGCACTTGCAGCACTTGATTGTTGTGTTAAAGTAAATGGAACCACAATGATATTATTATTGTCATTCTCCTCTAAGAAATTATTGTTTGGGTCTATCTGCGCAACAATATGATAATCTCCATTGCAAGTTCCGGGTGGAATATCAATCCACATTCCATCCAAATACTGATAATATATATCTGTATAACCCGAAGATATTCCCTGAACTACCGGTGAGCAATTGTAATTTCCTCCGCCTAATCCCCAATTTGGAAAATCTCCATTAAGTAAATTGTTATTATTATCATCTCTACAATGTCCGCTATAATAGGTACAGGTACCATAATCCATTAAGCAAAATGCCAGTTTTGAACCGTCTCCAACGACAGGCCATAATAAAGGATCTGCTTGCGTTGTATCTTCTTTTCTCAATGTAAATAGTGCCCAATCATCTATATGCATATGACCATGCGATGGGTGATAAGTCATTGTACCTGCAGGGTGATCATAAAATGACATTGCATTTCCATTCTTATGGTATATTCTTTGGTTGATTAATATTTTTGGAGCAGAACCGTTGGCACAAATTGTCGGAGCAGTTCCAATAAAGGTATCAGTTCCACAAACATAAGTTGTAGTGGATCTAATTTCTAAAGGACCATGGCCAATGTTTGGTGTACTTACTGAAATTCTTAATCTACCATCATCTGCTCCATTTCCCGTTTGAGAAAACTCTATTACTCCATTATTTCCTGTTACCAATAAAGGGGCCTCGGCTGCTTTCATATCCGGTAATAAATCGCAATCTGTAGAACCCACAGCCTTGCAAGAACAACCCGTTGCATCGGTGGTATTACATTGTGAATACGATAAACCTGGAATTAAAAAGAGAGAAACAGCAAGTGACAATAAATATCGTTTCATAGAATTTTTGATTTTTTTTGAGAGGATTAAATTTAATCCTAATTAATAAGTTTTTCAATTAATTTATACCGGTATATCTTTTTGATTATCAGGTAATTGCCCATTTATGTTTATCTAGCTCCTCAATGCATTTCTGCAAAAGATCAATACTGCCTTGAATATCATCTTTATTGGCCATTTCAATTGCCTGATGAATATGACGTGTTGGAATGGAAACTGCACCTGCTATTGAACCTGTTTTTCCCATACGCTGTACTCCGGCAGTGTCGGTTCCACCGGCAGGAAGCACCTCAGATTGCCATTTTATTTTGTGCTTTTTTGCTGTTTTCTTCATGTACTCAACCATTCTTCTATCACAAATGGTTGATGAATCCATTATTTTAATTGCAGTGCCATCCCCTAGCTTTGTTATGTTCTCATGATCGGAAGCACCCGGTACATCATATGCTATAGTTGTATCCAGTCCAAAACCAAAATCAGGATTGATGGTGTGTGCCGCAACATATGCACCTCTTAACCCAACCTCCTCTTGCACTGTAAACACAGCATGCAAATCATAAGGTATGGTTTTTAATTTCTTTAATGTTTCAATCAAAATAAAAACAGAAACCCTGTTATCAATAGATTTACAGTTAACACAATTTCCCATTTCTATTAACTTACGTTCTCTGGTTACGGGGTCACCTTTGGCTATGTATTTTTCTACTTCCTTTTTAGGCATTCCCAAATCAATAAAGTAGTCGGTAGTTTTTACTGTTTTTCCTCTTTCATCGGCCGTCATTACATGTATGGGTTTTGAGCCCATTACACCAATTAAATCTTTTTTACCATGTACTATAACCCTTTGGGCAGTAAGCGTCTTAGGGTCAAACCCACCCAGAGTATGAAAACGCAAGAACCCATTGTTGTCTATATGGGTAACTATAAATCCAATCTCATCCATATGAGCTGCAACCATAACTTTTTTTCTTCCCTTGCCTTTTTTGAGTGCCAACACATTTCCCATATTATCTATTTCTACACTATCGGCCAATGGTTTTAATTCTCTTAAAACAATCTTTCTAATCTTATCTTCAAAACCTGGTGCACCCGGTGCTTCACAAATTTCACTTAATAGTTTTACGTTAATGCTCATTTAATAATCTATAATATTATTCGACAAAATTTAATTTAATGGTATTAGCAGTTGCTCTCTCGTGTATAGGCATGCTGGCAATATGAACCAATATATCTCCGGGTTCTACAAATCCATGTTTTTTCAAAATCTCCTTCACATCACTTATCGTTTCATCACTGGTGGTATATTTATCGTAAAAGAACCCTTGCACTCCCCAAATAAGGGTTAGCATTTTTACAATTGGTTTATTATCGGTAAATATTAAAATATCTGAATGGGGTCTTTGGCTAGCAATTTTGAATGCGGTAAACCCTGAATGAGTCATTGCTACAATGGCTCTAGCACCTGACTGATCGGCCATAATGGTACTATTGTAACAAACTGAATCAGATATAAATAGTGGTGAATTTTTATCTGGTGGATTTCCGCGATTATAAATATTCTCATCATTTTGTGCAAGAAGAATAATCTTGTACATAGATTCAACTACCTCCACTGGATATTTACCCACTGAAGTTTCTGCACTTAACATAACGGCATCCGCACCATCAATTACAGCGTTACCTACATCATTTGCTTCTGCACGCGTAGGCCTGTAATTGTCAATCATGCTTTCCATCATTTGGGTTGCAATAATTACAGGCTTTGCAGCAGCAATTGCTTTTTTAACCAATATTTTTTGAATGATTGGAATTTCTTCCATCAACATTTCTACACCTAAATCACCACGCGCTACCATAATCGCATCTGCCACTTCAATAATCTCATTCATATTCTGCACGGCTTCAGGCTTCTCAATTTTAGCAATAACCTTTGTCTTTTTTCCTTGGCTCTTTATTATTTCTTTTAAGTCATTCACGTCAGATGCTCTTCTAACAAAGGATAGCGCTATCCACTCAACTTCGTTTTTAAGTGCAAAATCCAGGTCTTTCATATCCTTGTCAGTGAGCGAGGGTAATGAAATATTTGTAAAAGGAAGGTTTACACCTTTTCTTGATGATAATGCTCCTCCATGTATAACTTTTGCAAAAACTTTATCGTCTGCCTTATTATTTATTTTCAGTTTTATCCTACCGTCATCAATAAGAACAGTATCTCCTTCTTCTACATCAGAATAAAATGAAGGGTATTTTAAATTAATGCAAGACTCATCACTTTCGCAATCTTGAGTAGTTAAAACCAGCTCACTTCCTTCTTCAATACTTACACCTTCTTTAACTTCACCTATTCTGAGTTTAGGTCCTTGCAAATCGAAAAGAATAGGTACGGCATAGTCATGCTCATCATTAATTTCCCTAATTCTATCAATTGCTTTTTGGTGGGTCGGGTGGTCGCCATGTGATGCATTAATTCTGCAAACATTAACTCCTGCCTTGAACATTTTAAGCAATACTTCTTTGCTGTCGCTTGCAGGTCCAATTGTGGCTATAATTTTGGTCTTATTATTTATTCTTCTACCCATAGAGGTTCAAACTTAACCAATAAATCTTGACCTAAAACATTAAATTATCACGTGATTTAAGCTCAAAAACGTTAATAGGATATACTCCCAGAATGAGTGAATTTCCTTTGAGTTTTTCCAAAATTTCATTCTCGCAATTAGGAGATACCTGATTTTTCACCAATAAAAAATAGTCGAGCAATTTATATTCCGGAATAAAACTAGTGGTTTTTCCTTTGTTCGAAATAAAATAGAATTCCTCATGATCTTCATTAACAAAATCATAGTATGAAAATTGATTGCTATTCCCTTTTTTGTTAATGGTAATTGATATATCATCACCCTTGCACAAATCAAGTTCAAACATTTTATTTAGCAAATGGCACACCCTGTAATCTTTGGCGGTTGATACCAAGCCCAACAATACAAAATCGTAATCATTGTCTAATTGTAGTTTTACTACCTTTTTTTTCGCCATTACCAATTAATAATAATTCCTATATAAAGATATTAAAATCAAAGGGCATAAAAAAAGGGTAACAAAATTGTTACCCTTTTTAATTAAAATAATAATTTCTTGCTATTGTTTCACTAATGCATATTTAAATACTAGTCCAAAAAAAGTACTAGTTGGTGTATCGCCTGGTGTATCCCAAACTTTTGTAAGGCCTTTTTCTACTGTCACACCAACACTTGCATCCTCATTAACTTTATACATTAATTCTGCGTTAACCCCAACTTGTGTTGATTCAGCATCATCCTTAAAGTCTTCATCATACTCCTCAGTTTGACCAAATACAGTGGCATCCCCTTTATCTTTAGCTGACATTAATACACCTACTGAAGGACCAACTCCGAATGAAAAATTTTCTGTAGCCATATAATGCATCAACACAACTAGTGTAACATAATTCATTAATAGTTTACCATCATATTCTATTCCAGGCATTGATAAATCATATTTATCTCCTCTATTTGCAAAAACTAATTGACCCTCAACAGCAACCTGGTCTGCAACTTGTCCGGTTGCAAATGCTCCAATGTTGAATGCACCAAATCGAAGTGCATTTCCATCATGATTGCTGATTGTTGCAGCACCAACGCTACCTATTAATCCGGCATTTATCTGAGCCGAAGATTGGCTTGAAGCAAATATTAAAATTACCCCAAAGAATAAACTTGCTAAAATTTTTTGTGTAGATTTCATAATAATTGGTTTTTAAAAAGTGAATAAATAAAACTAAAATTCAATGTATATAGTTTTTCTTTAAAAATGACTGATTTATCTGATTTTACGAGAACATAATATATTTTGTTTCTAATTTTGCTTTATAAGCAATTGATATACAAGAGGTTTTAAGCAGAGGGAAAATAAAAACATAAAGGACAAAAAAAAGGGAACTCCTTCGAGCTCCCCTGATATATGATATGAATAATACCCGTTGAGTTTTACAAGTGCAATACAAAACCAAAACGCAACTCAAGAACACCTTCATCAGTAAAATCTTCATTCAAAGATATGTTATATCTGATTCCCGGTTCTGCACTAACCATATCACCAAGGAATATGGCATAACCTCCTTGAATTCCCAACCATAGAGGATTCTCATCCGCGTCTTTCCAACTTGCACCTGTAACATCAAGCTGTACAGGCACTATGCTAGCTGCATAATATTTAGCACCAAATTTATATGAAAATGCAGATATACCATCAAAATCTGTATAACCAAGACCAAGTTTTAGTGCCAAATCATCATCTATAAAGTATCCTGTCTCACCACCTACTGACCAAATCGTTGTTCCATCTGATGAAGCTAAACCAAATCCTGTATTAGCTGTGTGTGCGGCAGTACCATTGCCAAAACCGGTATTCATTTCAATTAACCAATTACCATTAGCAGTTTGGCCATTGTTTTCATCTTGTGCATGCGAAACGTTTGTGAATGCTACCATTGAGAAAATGACGAACGCTGCAGCTGTTACTTTTATAATATTTTTTGTTTTCATAATAAATTGATTTTAAAAGATTAACAAACTAAAATTTAAAACTCAATTTAAATCAATTTCAGTTCCTGATTAATGATGCTGAGTGTTGTAGATTAGTAAAAAACACATAGTTTTTGCGTTTACTCATACTAATCTGTATTTCAACATGTTATGAGGCTTGTTATTAAAAACTAAAAGTTAATAAATATAAAAGCTTTAACTCAAGCCTTATATTGTGTGTTTATTTGTCCTTATGCCACTAGAACCATTTACCGATACTCATTTCATGAAAATTGCTTTACAGGAAGCAGAAAAAGCTTTTGATGCCGATGAGGTTCCCGTTGGTGCCATTGTGGTTTGCGAAAATCAGGTAATTGCCAAGGCACATAATCAAACGGAATTATTGCATGACGTAACTGCTCATGCTGAAATTATTGCCATTACCTCAGCATCAAACTTTTTAGATTCAAAGTATTTAAATGAATGCACATTGTATGTCACATTGGAACCATGTGTAATGTGCGCTGGAGCTCTTATGTGGACTCAAATACAAAATATTGTTTATGGAGCCTTTGATGAAAAAAAAGGGTTTACGCAAATAGGCGATAAAATTCTACATCCCAGTACTAATTGTACAGGCGGAATTTTAGAAAATGAATGTTCTATTATTTTAAAAGAATATTTTAAATCGAAAAGGAAGTAATACCTTAAACATTTAAAGCAACCAACACATTATCTGTAAGTGGTTTGTTTAAGAATTTCTGAACAAAAGGACTTTTGTTTGCACGATTTAAATCTTTAAAGCTATCCGAAGTAGAAAGCAATACTACTTTGCACTTCTTGTGTAATTCTTTTGATAACTGAGCATAAGCTTCAAGAAATTGAAATCCATCCATCTCAGGCATTATAATATCAAGCAAGATTACATCAGGTGCATTTTCAATACTTACACTCTCTAAATAAGCAACTGCCTCTTTTGCTATATTGAAAGAAGTAATATTCTTAGCAAACTTGGTTGCACTTATTAGCGTCTCATGAATTTTAACATCAATTGGGTTATCATCAATGATTAACACATTTTGATATTTTACTTCTTTAGGACTTAAGTTTACTGAATCAGTTGTTATTGTTGTGCTCATACCGATTAAAATTTTTGTTATTTGAATTCATCACATTAGGTAGCTCAATCAACACCATGGTGCCTGAGTTTTTTACAGATTCAACAAAGAATGACCCTCTGTTTTTTTGTAAAATTTCATTCACTATATACAAACCTAATTTTTTGTGACTGTCTTTTTTTCTATCATTAGCCATGCTCAATTGAATATTTTCGTTTTCGTCAATATCCATTCCTATGCCATTATCAAGCACTTTAATTTTTAGTTTTTGTGGTGTACTGGCAATAAAAACATCTACATAAGGATTTTTTACATCCTTACTTTGATATTTAATTCCATTTGATATAATGTTATCAAGTATTAGTGACACCTGGTCAGCATTACCTTTATACTCGTTAACATAGTTAATGGTATACCTTACATCAACTTTATCTGCATTTTTAATTGATCGGCACTTATTTACACTACTTGCCACTAAGCTTCTTAAAGCAGATTCGTTTAATATATTTGAAGACTGAACTTGTTTCATTCCTAAATTAATTGAGTATAAATTTAAAATCTCTTACAGGCACTGCTGTATCAATTTTATATCCTGTTAGCTGTATAAACCCTTCTACCGGTGATGCAACTACTTTAAATCGAATTACAAAATCACGGAACGGAACTAACATTTCATCCGTTGCACGATTTACAAAACAATTTTTTAGTGCAGTGTATCTAGCCAATATGTACTCAGGTAACTTTGAGTTAAGTGAGCAATCCCAATCTTGTAAAATGGGTAAACCGGCCAGGTTGCAATAAATGATCTTTTGGTCGTAACCTATTTTAATAACAGGAAATACGCTTTGCTTTGCTTTTTGGTTACTCTTAGTATTCATAATCAATTTTTTAAATTGGTTAGTATCTAGTGAGGGCTTAGATTACATGACCTATTCTTATTCGGTGTTCAATTAGGCAGGAGGGAATACTGTGTGAAACGAAAGCTTTAGGCCAAGGGTTACAAAAAATTACTTGCACATATACAATAAATAGCTGAAAAGCAGTAACTTAAGAGCAAAAAACAGTAAGAAATTGGCTTATTTAAGCCATAAAAAAAGCCGTTTGCTAAAAAACAAACGGCTTTGGATAAATATAAATTGGTAATTATTGAGTCACGAGATTTCCGTTGGTATCTAAAACTACTATTTCGTAGCCTAATCTACTAAGCGGCTCTTCTATGCTAGCCTTATCTCCTACTACAACTATAGACATATTATCAGGTTGCAAATATTTACTAGCGTATTCATTAATATCTTCAACAGTCATACCTTGTAAAATGCTGTTTTGCTTTGCAACAAAATCATGCGGTAAGTCATACTTTAATATTCTATTAATAAATGCTGCTTTTTGTCTATTCGTTTCATAATCTCTTGCATCTTTTTGGCCAATAGACGCTTTTGTAAATGTTAACTCATCTGCAGTAATTCCATTTTTCTGATATTCAGAAATTTCATACACAAATTCTGCAACCGCACTGTCTGTTACATTTCCTCTTACAGCAGCAAATGCTCCATACCATCCTTTCCACTCATCACCACTAAACATTGAACGTGCACCATAAGTATATCCTTTATCTTCTCTTAAGTTTAAATTAATACGACTGTTGAAAGCACCACCCAGTGCATAATTCATTAGGTAACTCTTATAATAATCACCCATGGCATCATACTTTAAACCGGGCATTGCTATTCTAATTTCAGATTGTGGTGCACCAGGCTTATCTACCAAATAAATTTTAGTTTTTGCAATTGCAGGAATCTTATTCTCCACAGGTGCTTTAATGTCTTTCTTTTCCCAAGTGTTTAAATAGTTCAACTTAGAAATTACTTCATCTTTATGAACATCACCTACAATTACCAAACTAGCAATGTTCGGAGCAAAATAAGTGTTGTAATAATTCTTAACATCATCTAAAGTTATGCGTTCAACACTTTCTAAAGTTCCTGATGCAGATGAGCTTAGTATATGCTTGTCTCCATAAAGTACTTTTGCCATTACATTATTGGCAATAACACCTGCTTGGTTTGCTTGATTGCTAATGATTTCTAATTGCTCACTTTTCGCTCTTTCAAAATCTTCTTCAGAAAAACGAGGATTCATTAACATTTCAGCAGAAAGAGAAAGGGTATTTCCTAAATACTTTTTCAACGTAGAAATATTCATAGTAATGCTATTTCTGTTTGAACTAAAGCTCACATCACTACCTAATTTTTCTAATTCGCTTGAAATTTCTTCAGATGTAAATTTAACCGTTGACTCATTTAACATGCTTGAAGTTAATTGAGCTATTCCTTCTTTGCCTTTGTGGTAAGATTCCATTTTCTTACCAGCCTTAATCTCTAAACGTAAACTCACATTTGGTAATTCATTATTAGTGGAACCAATAACTTTTAAACCATTATCATAACTGTGCTCCCAAATATTTGGAACTTTTAACACAGGGTTAGGTCCCGGACTTGGTTTAACACTTCTGTCAAAATTGTCTTTTGCTTTGTTATATTTTAAATCATCTGTGCTAGGGTCGTTTGCAACTTTCATTACTTCACGCTTTGCTTTATATGTATCTGCTTTTGCAATTACATCTTGTTTTTCTGCAGGATATACACTCATTACTACATGGTGCTTTCCTTTGATGTATTGATTATACACTCGCATTACATCTTCCTTAGTAACCGATAAGTATTTCTTTTGCTCTTCTAATATGTACGCTGGATTTTGCGTGTAAGTTTGAGAAGAAGCCAATCTTGCTCCTTTTCCTTGAACACTACTTAGACTAGATATTAAGTCAGCTTCATACTTAGCTTTAAATCTGGTTACATCATCATCGGTAACACCTCGTTTTTCAAATTCAGCCAATGATTCGTTTATGATTTTCTCCATATCAGCTAGAGTTTGACCCGGCATTGCCAAAGCAACTAGCATAAATTCACCAGCCAATTCGCTGCACGGATGATAGGCATACGTTTGAATTGCTTTATTCGGTTTTTTCAAATTTTTATATAGCAATGAATTTTTTCCTCCACCTAAAATTTCAGAAAGTAAATCTAATGGTACTTCATCAACATGTCTATTAGGAACCGTTGGATATGTAATTTGAACTAAAGGAAACCTGATTTTATCTTCATAACTAATATACCTGGTCTCCTGCAAATTTGCCGGTACTGCTTTTGGCATGTTTACTTCCGGTCCTCTTGGAATAGAACCAAAATATTTTTCAGTCATTGCTACCACTGCTTTTGGATCTATATCACCAGCTACTGTTAACGTTGCATTGTTAGGACCATACCATCTTAAAAAGAATCTTTTTAAATCATCTAATGTTGCATTATTCAAATCATCCATCCAACCAATTACCGGCCATGAATAAGGGTGTCCATTTGGATACAACACTTCTCCTACTCTTTCACCAACCTGCCCATAAGGACGATTGTCAATTCTCTGTCCTCTTTCATTTTTAACCGTTTCTCTCTGAACTTCAAACTTCTTTTGTGTAACGGCATCTAATAAAAAGCCCATTCTGTCGGCTTCAAGCCATAAAGCTCTTTCTAATTGATTATTTGGTAGCGTCTCAAAGTAATTCGTTCTATCTCTATTTGTTGTTCCATTTAAAGTACCACCAGACTCACTTACTATTTTGAAGTGTTCTTCATCTGCTACATTGTCTGAACCTTGAAACATCATATGCTCAAAAAAGTGAGCGAAACCTGAACGTCCAACAATTTCTCTAGCAGAACCAACATGGTATGTCACGTCTACATACACAATTGGGTCAGAATTATCCTGATGTATTATTAAAGTCAGTCCATTAGAAAGTTCATGCTTTTCATAAGGAATAACTATCTCATCTCCTTTCTTTTCTACTTTTTCTACAAGCTTTGTTTGGGCAAACATAACCGGGCTTACCACAGCAAGCATTAGAATTACAATTAGGGCGATTTTAAAATTAATTTTAATCATGTTCTTGTTAGATTTTTAAAAGTGTTTAAAACAAAAATTAGCTTCAGTTGTTTTTTTAATGAACGCTAATTTACTGAAAATAGCTGTTATAACTATGAAAACACAAAATTGTGTACCTTTGAAAAAACAATAAAAACTACTAAAAATGCCATATCCAGAAGAAATGTGTGCGCCTATGCGTGCCGAGCTTACCTCACAGGGTTTCACCGAATTACGTACCGCTGAAGAGGTTGAAAATAAACTACCAAACGCAAGCGGAACATCATTATTGGTGATTAACTCGGTTTGCGGTTGTGCGGCAGGTTCTGCCAGACCAGCGGCAATACATGCGATTAACAATGGTAAAAAGCCAGATAATTTATTTACAGTATTTGCCGGTCAAGATTTAGAAGCTACTAATGAAGCTAGAAAACACACACTACCTTACCCTCCATCTTCACCATGCATTGCATTGTTTAAAGATGGCAAGTTGGTGCATTTTATAGAAAGACATCATATTGAAGGTTCTAATGCAGAAATGATTTCTGAAAATTTAAGAATGGCCTTTGATGACCATGTAAGTGTTGCAAGTTAAATTACTTGCTTTTTAAAACTGTTGGCACTTTAAAGTAATCTGAATCCTTTTGTGGAGCATTTTTTAATGCTTCTTCTTTAGTAATGGTTTGTTCCACCACATCATCACGCAAAACATTTACATCCGTATTCATATAAATCAGTGGCTCTACTCCTGCAGTGTCTACTGATTTTAATGTATCTACAAAATCTATCATCTTTTCCAAGTCTTGCTTAATTACCTCTTTTTCTTTCTCGGAAAACTCAAGCTTTGCCAAATTGGCCAAGTGATCAATTAAACTGTCTGTAACTTCCATTCTCTATTAAGGTCTTTTCAATAATTTCAAAAACTTTAGCTTTCAAAGATACAATATCTTCATCAGTCATGCCCTTTGTTTCAATGGGCTCATGTATAATTACCTTCGAAGTACCTGGCTTACCACCAAAATCTTTTTCATAGTCTGGAATTAACTCATAATTATTCAGGTAAGTAACCGGTACAATAGGCACCTGTTTATCAATTGCCAATTTAAAAGCACCATTTTTAAATGGTGCTAACTTTGGTGCAGAGTCATGGATGGCTGCTTCGGGAAAAATTGCCATACTTATTCCTTCATCTAAATCTCTACCAGCTCGAATAAAAGCACGGTGTGATGAAATAATACTATCTCTATTCACAGTAATATTCATATCATGAAAAAATATTCTAAAGAAGGGTACCTTTTTCAATTCCGCCTTCCCCATAAAATGAAAATAACAAGGAAAGCATCTATATGTTGTTATGATGTCTAAAATAGATGAGTGATTGGGGCAAAACACATAAGCACGGTTACAATCTAATTTCGGACTGCTTATTATTTTAGTAGATAATCCCACATTAAACAAAATGAGCCGCGCCCAAAATCGTTTAAGCTCAAAAACTTTTGGCCACCATTTCTTTTTAGAAAGGTAAATGAGAAATAATGGATACATGGGTAAAAACGTAATAAACGCGTTTATATAAAATAGTGTTCTCCAAATATTTCCTGCTATTTTCCGTGGGAAGGACATTGCTTCAAATGTAGCTCAATTTTTGTAATTTCGACCGCATGGAAACAGTAGTTAGTGGCATAAGAAGCACGGGCAATTTGCATTTAGGTAACTATTTGGGTGCAATTAAAAATTTTGTAAAAATGCAGAATGAGAATAACTGCTATTTCTTTATTGCAGATTATCACTCTTTAACTACTCATCCACACCCTGCAGATTTACACAGCAATGTAAAACAAGTTTTGGTTGAGTATTTAGCTTGCGGTATTGACCCGGAAAAATGCACCATTTATGTGCAAAGCGATGTACCACAAGTTGCTGAATTGTATTTGCTTTTGAATATGAATGCATATGTTGGTGAATTACAACGTTGCACTTCCTTTAAAGATAAAATCAGAAAGCAACCTGATAATGTAAACGCGGGTTTGTTAACCTATCCTAGCTTAATGGCAGCAGATATTTTGTTGCACAAAGCACATAAAGTACCGGTTGGGAAAGACCAGGAACAACACCTGGAAATGACGCGAACATTTGGTAATCGTTTTAACCGAATTTATGAAACAGAATATTTTCCTGAACCACAAGCATTTAATTTTGGAACAGCACTGGTTAAAATACCGGGCTTAGATGGAAGTGGTAAAATGGGAAAGTCTGAAGGAGAAGGCAATGCTATATTTTTAGCAGATGATCCGAAAGTAATGACCAAAAAAATAATGCGTGCTAAAACAGATAGCGGACCGGAAAAGCCCAACCAGGAAAAACCAGAAGAAATTGTAAATCTATTTACTTTACTAAAAACTGTTTCTACGGATGACACTGTTCAGCATTTTGAAGATGTTTATAATGATTGCAGCATACGTTACGGTGATTTAAAAAAGCAATTAGCCGAAGACATGGTGAAATTTTTAGCTCCTGTTAAAGAAAAAATAGATGAGCTTTCTTCTGACGATAAATACATTCAAAAAGTATTGCAAGAAGGAAAAGAAAAAGCCTTGGAAAGCGCTATCAAAACCGTAAAGGAAGTAAGAGAAATTATTGGGATTAAGCCTTTTTAGATTCCTTTTTAAAAAACTCTTTTAGCTTAGGTCTAATTCTGCTTTTGTAAACAGAATGTGCACCGTGTTTAACCTTACCTTTTCTTAGTTTACGTTGTTCTTCAATTGGTAGGTTTACAATATCCTGGCATTTTGGAGTACATGTACCTTGATGAATTTGTGAGCATTCTTCACATTGTATAAATAGTAAATGGCAATCATCATTCGCGCAATTGGTATGTCTAGCGCTAGGTTTACCACACTGATGACATTCAGAAATCACATCTTCAGATATTTGCTCGCCTAATCGATTATCAAAAACAAAATTACTTCCAATGTAACTAGAATCTACATTGTTATGCTTAACCTGTTGTGCATACTCAATAATTCCACCATGCAATTGGTTTACATCTTTAAAGCCGTGGTGTTTTAAATAGGCACTGGCTTTTTCGCATCGTATGCCACCTGTGCAATACATGATAATTTTTTTGTCTTTCTTATCTTCTAACTGTTCAACAACCTTAGGCAGAGTTTCTCTAAAAGTATCTGTATCCGGAAGTATCGCGTTTCTAAAATGACCCACTTCGCTTTCGTAGTGGTTACGCATGTCTACACAAATGGTATCAGGGTTATTTAACGCTTCATTAAATTGATCTGCACTTAAATGCTTCCCCACATTGGTAACATCAAAATCATGATCATTTAAACCATCTGCTACAATTTTATTCCTAACCCGAACTATTAGTTTTAAAAATGATTTGCCATCATCTTCAATAGCAATTTTCAATGGAATGTCTTTGGTGTATGTATCTTCTTGCAGTAACTCCAAAAATTTATCCCATTTTGGTTCAGGAACATTTATTTGTGCATTAATGCCTTCATGTGCAACGTAAATTCTTCCTAATACACCAATTGCTTCAAACTTTTCATACAAAGCATCTCTGTATTCCTCCACATTATCTATATATACATAACGGTAATAAGAAAGCGTTCTGCGAGAAAACGCTTCTCCATCCAATCGCTTTTGCAATTGCTCTTTGCCATATATGTTATATAGTTTTTTCAATTCTTTAAGAATTAGTAGAAGATAAATTAAGCTGCAAGATTAGCTGCTTGTCTTTTTTTATAAGAAATGTAAAGATATGCTGCGCCTCCACCAAACAAAAGATATGGGACAGCCATTAAATATAGAATGCC
>JABDLV010000225.1 GCA_013001815.1 Bacteroidia bacterium | reverse complement strand
GTTCAATTATTCAAAACTACGAAAATTGGTTGCGATATGCCTTTTTGGCCCTCGACAGGGCTCCTGGTTTATCTCGCATATCAATCCATCCAAAATTTTCATCCGATCTGCAAACCGATCAAAATTTCTGTTACTTTTGCCGCGGAGAGTTGGCAGAGTGGTCGAATGCGGTGGTCTTGAAAACCATTGATCTTCACGGGTCCGGGGGTTCGAATCCCTCACTCTCCGCCAATAAATCAAACAAAATCCCGCTTTTAGCGGGATTTTGCATTTAACGAGTAAGTGTAAAAAGCAATGCTTTTTTAAACGAAACGAGTTCAATGCAAAAAACTTGAAAGGTTTTGTTTGATTGTGACTTGGGGAGTAAAAGGGAACAGCGCAGCTAATCCCTCACTCTCCGCCAATAAATGAAATGATATCCTGCCTTAGGCAGGATATTGTGTTTTAAGAGCAAGCGTAAAAAGCTTGCTTTTTTAAGTGAAGCGAGTAAAGCACGTAATGCCCGAAGGGTATCATTTCATTGTGACTTAGGGAAGATCAAGGGATCAGCTCAGCTAATCCCGTTTTAAATGAATATATTATTATGGAAGTCCCCCATACCAAGGAATGATACTTAATATGGCAATTAAACTAATAAATCCCATGATATAGTAAAAGGTCTTTGGACCATTATATTCATGATTATATGTTTCAGTTTTAATAATAGCTGAATAAGGGATTAGAATTTGAGAATCAGAAACCTCTTCATAGTCAGTAATGAACAAGTACACTATTTTTTCTTTTAGTATTCCTTCTCTTGTATACCTAGGTCGAAAATGTTTGTTCGTAAAGTTTTTTAAAGGTTTCTTAATAATAGTAAGCTTTTTGGGTGTTCCGTATAGCTCATTTCTGTTTTGAAAAAGCACAGGATTTTTTAAAAGCCAGGTAGAATCGTTATGGTGGATAAGGATATACTTATCAGTAATGGATGCCTTTTCTATTTCAGTACCTTTTTCTGTTGTGGTTAAATCATATGTAGAACAACCAGACCACAAGTGCATCAATGCAATAAAAATTACGATTGAAATTTTCGGTAAAAAAATACCTGTTGGGTAGTATTTTAAATATGCCATTAAATTCACATGATCAAACTTATTCATCCCTTATTTCTTTTTGTGAGCCGAAGCCCCCACAAAAACACCTACTGGAATTCCAACGGCCAATCCTACAATTGGTGCTAAATATGCACAAACGCCATAATCGCCTCCACTGCATGTTGCTAATGATAACCCAGATACTACCAAGAATCCGGCAATACCTCCAATTACCATTGCTTCTCCTTTTGTTAATCCACTTTGCGATGTATTATCTATAGGTATTAATGTGTTTTCTTTGAAAACCATGTAAGAAGTTTGATTTTTATCAATCACAGATTGACTTTCAAAGTTGCTCATAGCATATTCCAATTGATTATTACGCTTCATGAATTCAACCTTTTCAGAATGTTGAGCAACTAAATTTTCATTTAGAACTAAAACTGCACATATAATAACAAAGAATTTAAATATCCTCATAATCCTTATTTTTATTCAAGGTAGGTTAATCCTTTGAAAATGAAAATGATTTACATCATTATTAGGTGTGATTTTGTATTTTAAGACTTTATGAAACCTCTTTTATCAATTCTTTCCATTGTTCTAATTCTTTCAAATTGCAAGCCCTCAGATCCGGATGTAGTTACCGTTAAAAAAGTAGTTGACGGAGACACATTTATTACTACCCAAAATGAGACCATTCGCTTAATTGGCATTGATGCACCCGAAAAACAGCGCTATGCGGAAGAGGCGGAATTGTTTGCTGCAGAATCAACTTATTTCTTAGATAGTCTTATTAGTGGTCAGCGGGTAAAACTGATGTTTGATGTGGAAACCTATGACGTGTATGACCGGACTTTAGCCTATGTGTTTACAGAAGATTCTGTTTTTGTAAATGAACACATGCTCAAAAATGGAATGGCCTACAATTTCCCATTTGCTCCAAATCTCAAATATGCCTTTCAGTTTAAGCAAACAGAGCGAAAAGCCAGAAAATCTAAGGTTGGGATTTGGAATCCTGAATTGAAATAATTCGCTGTTTTTAGTAAAATTATCTCATAATAAGCATTATTCCATTTTCAATTTTTAATTGAATTACCTATTTAATTCAATGATTTTATAAGGCTGGTTAACAGTAATCTAAATCATTTCATGTATTACCGGATAGAGTAGAGATTAGACGAAAAAATCTCATTGATTTCTACTAAAATGACTTGTAATGAAATTCTCATTTCTGCTGTAAACATTATATATATGTAGCGTATCAGTAATGATAGGTTTAAGGCAAATTATGTCCAAATCGCAATATGTTACTGAACTACCAATATTTTAAGAAGATTTATGCCATTGCAATCGTATCTATCGTTTGCTTAATTATTGCATCTCAAATCATCATTCATATCAATCTGCGTTCGCAGGCAGAAGATGGTAGAATCATTAACTATGCAGGTAAACAGCGTACGCTTAGTCAAAGCATTACCAAATCTGCACTTACCATTCAGTTTCTTCCAAAGCCAATTCCATATAATCACCAAGAGGTGGAGAATTTATCTAACCTGGTTGCTTATTGGGAAAGAATACAAGATGGATTACAGAGTGGTGATAAGGAATTGAATCTGCCTCGTGATAACAATCCTGAAATTAAAAACCTGTTTGAAGAGATTAATCCCTACTACATAAACATTCTGAGTGGTGCAAAATTGGTGGTTAAAAATCCGAACGATAAGGATATGGATCAATTGCTTTCTCAAATTTTAGAAAATGAGAAAATCTTTTTGCCATTGATGGATGAAATAGTGGATACCTATGAAAAGCATGCTGCCACTAAGGTTAAGAACCTTCAACGAATAGAAATTATTCTTGCGACTTTATCGATATTAATCATTCTGATGGAGTTACTATTCATTTTTAAACCTGCCATTTCCAAGCTGCAAAAATCAAATACATCCTTAAATGATTTAAATACCAAGCTAAAGGATAACAATGTTGAATTGCAGAAAACACAGAATTCATTAAATCAACACATTGTAAGATTAAAAGCTACTCATGGTAAGTTAAATAAAGCTTTAGACCAATATTCTATACTATCTGAAAACACAAGAGATTTAGTTACCCTGAACGAGTTAAATGGTTCATACAGTTATGTTTCTCCATCTGTAGAAAAGTTGCTTGGGTATAAGCCCAATGAGCTATTGAATACTGATCCATTTGCATTGGTGCACAAAGAAGATGCAAAGAAACACGGTGCTGCATCCTATAAAGACCTGTTCAAATACAATCGTAACAACCATTTGGTCATGCGTTGGAAAAAGAAGAATAACCAATATGTGTGGTTAGAAACCTGGACAGAGGCAGTAAAAGACAAAAAAGGAAAAATATTCAAGTATTTGTCAACCGGTAGAGATGTTTCTGATAGAATTGATGCAGAGCAATCATTAGTTGAAAACGAAGAAAGATATCGTTCAGTAATCAATAACATAAATGAAGTAGTATTCCAAACAGATATCAAGGGGAACGTTATCTTCTTAAGTCCGGCTTGGGAAGCACATACCGGTTTTAATGCTGATGATTGTGTTGGCAAGCATTATACAAGTTTTATAGATCAAGAAGACATTTCAGAATACAAGGACATGCTGAAGTTGGTATTGAAGGGAGAAAATCAACATAAAAAATATGAAGTAAGGGTAAAAACAGAATGGGGTGAAGCAAGGTGGTCTGAAGTAATGGCATGGGTTTGGAAAGACAGTGATGGCAAGGTATTAGGTACCAGAGGAGCATTACGAGATATTAGTGAAAGAAAACAAATTGAAAAAATTCAGAAACTTCAAACAGAATTTTTAGGTGGTATTTTAGATACACTTCCAATCAACGTATACCTGAAAGACATGAAAGATAATATGGTTTTCATGAATAAGTTTGCAAGAGAAAATTTTGGATTAGATCAGGATGACTATCTGCAAAAATCAGAAAAAGATATTTTACCAAAAGAGTTAGTAGAGCGAATAGATGACATTGATAAAATGCTAACGAATACGGATAGCAATTATGTTACCAGTGAAGAGCAGTTGCTTATTAATGATGAGGAAAAGTACTTCTATACGGGTCGAAAACTAATAACCGGTTTATCTAATGAATCATTAATTCTTGGTTTCTCTTTAGATATAACTGAAAGAAAACAGCAAGAGCAGGAATTAGAGCAAGCAAAAGAAACAGCTGAAGTCGCAAATAAGGCCAAATCTGAATTCCTTGCAAATATGAGTCATGAGATTAGAACACCTATGAATGGAGTAATTGGCATGACTAACCTGTTAATGGAAACAGATCTGGAACAAGAACAAAAAGACTTTCTACAGATAATTAAAACCAGTGGAGAAAACTTATTATCCATTATAAACGATATCCTTGACTTCTCTAAAATTGAGGCAGGTAAAATTGATATTGATCTTACGCCAACAGGAGTAACCCATTGTGTTGAAGAAATAGTTGACTTGTTTGCAGCTCGCGCGCAAGAAAAACAAATTGAATTACTGTACAGTATTGGTGAAAATGTGCCTGACCAAATTATAACAGATCATTTAAGACTTAGGCAAGTGCTTACCAATCTGGTTGGTAATGCCATTAAATTTACGGATACCGGTGAGGTAGTGATAGAGGTGAGCAGAACGAATACCAATGATAATAATGTTGAATTAGAATTTGCTGTTAAAGACAGTGGAATTGGTATTCCTCAAAATAAAATTAGTCAGTTATTCCAGTCATTTTCTCAAGTAGAAACGGATAATACCCGTAAATACGGTGGTTCAGGCTTAGGACTGATTATCTCTAAAAATCTTGTTGAGCTGCTTGGAGGTAAAATCAATGTTTCAAGTGAAGCAGGAAGAGGATCTGTGTTTAGCTTTACAACAAAAGGAGGTCCATTAATTACCAATGCCAAGAGCAAAAACAAAAGACAAACAGTTGATTTTAACGGTGAGTCTATAATGGTAGTTGATGATAATTTGGTTAACAGACATATCTTAAAAATTCAATTAGAAAGATGGAATTTAAATGCGCAATTATTCGACAGCGCAAAATCAGCATTAAACAAATTAAATAGTGGTGAACACTTTGATTTAATCATTACTGATTTTAAAATGCCTAACATGGATGGGGTAGAGTTTGCTAAAAAGATAAAAATTCTGAAGCCTTTAGATGAATCTAAGCTGATACTCTTGTCTTCTGTTGATAAAGACCATCTAAAGATTAAAACAAACAAAACGATGTTCTCATCCGTATTGTTAAAGCCCATAAAAAATTCATTCCTCAAAAATGCAATTGGTGAAGCACTTCATTTTGCGCAGAACGAAGAAAAACAACCTGCAAAAGAGCAAATATTGGATGATTTCTTAGCTGAAAAGTATCCTTTAAGAATTCTTATTGCTGAGGATAATATGGTTAATCAGGTTCTGTTGCTTAATGTATTGAAGAAAATGGGTTACCATGCTGATGTAGCCAATAATGGACAAGAGGTTGTTACAGCTTCTGAGTTGAAGTATTATGATATCATGCTATTGGATATACAAATGCCGGTAATGGATGGATTAGAGGCCACAACAAACGTTATAAAACAATATCCTGAAGAGTCTGAAAGACCAATCATTGTTGCCATGACAGCGAATGCTATGCCGGGCACTAAAGAAGAATGCTTGGGTACAGGTATGAATGACTATATGAGCAAACCCTTTACACTAGAAGGGATTCAAAGCATGCTTATAAAATGGGCCAATGTGATTCAAAACCGAAAAGGTACAGGCCAAGAAGTAAGAAAGCGATCTTAGTTCAAAATTTACCATTCTTATATCTTTTAAAGTAATTTTACGTACAATTACTTTCTAAATCTCAATCATGCAAGTATTAAAATTTGGGGGTACATCCGTAGGTACTTTTGAAAGTTTACAATTGGTTAATCAAATCATTACTGAAAAACTTCAGAATAATATTGATATAACTGTTGTAGTATCGGCCTTTGGTGGAGTAACTAATCAGTTGTTAGAGCTAAGTGAACGTGCTTGTAAGAATGATGATTCGTACAAAAGCATGTTTGAAGAATTAAAATACAGACATGTAGATGCTGCTCAAAAACTAATTGGCAGCAAGGCTCCAAGTAATGTAATTACCCATATAAATCAGTTATTTAGTGAGTTAGATGGCTTATTACAAGGTATTTATCTGTTAAAAGATTTAACTCCCCGTACAAGAGATTTATTGAGCAGTTTTGGTGAGCGATTGTCATCATTCATTATTTGTGAAGGGTTAAAAGCGCAAGGCATTGATGCGGAAGCTTGTGATGCAAGAAAGCTGATTAAGACTGACAATGGTTTTTCAAATGCGAGGGTGTTAAGTGAAAAGACAGAGCAGAACATTAAACGGTATTTTGAAAAACACAAATCACTACAAATAGTAACCGGATTTATTGCATCAACAACCAATTTAGAAACAACTACATTGGGTAGAGGTGGGTCTGACTACACTGCAGCTATTTTAGCCAGTGCTTTAAGTGCAGAGTGCATAGAAATTTGGACGGATGTAAATGGTATTCTCACTGCAGATCCAAGAGTTGTAAAAGATGCCTTTCCTTTAGAACATATATCGTATACAGAAGCCATGGAACTTTCACATTTCGGTGCGAAGGTTATTTACCCGCCTACATTGCAACCTGCGTTTAGCAAAAACATTCCAATAAAAATTAGAAACACATTCAATTCAAAGTTTGAAGGAACACTAATTAGTGAGCAAGCAGAAGAAAACGAAAGTTTAATTACCGGAATTTCATCTATTGATAAAGTTACTTTAATTAATGTGTTAGGTAGTGGTATGGTGGGTACTACAGGCATCTCAGGCCGTTTGTTTACGGCATTAGCCAGAGAAAATGTGAATATCATCATGATAACACAGGCATCATCCGAATATTCCATTTGCTTTGCTGTAACTCCTAAAGAAAAAGATGCGGCACTTAAAGCAATTAATCAAGAATTTGAATATGAAATAATAACCAAGCGAATTACAGATATAGATGTGCAGGAAGACACAGCAATAGTTGCCATTATTGGGGAGCAAATGCGAAAAACCACCGGAATATCGGGTAAAATGTTTAGTGCGCTTGGAAAAAATGGAATTAATGTAGTTGCAATTTCGCAGGGAAGTACAGAATACAATGTTTCTGCTGTTATTCGGAATGGCGATTTGTCAAAAGCGATTAATGCTTTGCATGAAGTGTTCTTTTTATCAGAAACCCAAAGCATGCACTTGTTTGTAGTAGGTGTAGGTTTAATTGGTTCTACCTTGCTGAATGAATTTAGTGTTCATCAAAAGCATCTGTACAAAGACCAGCATTTGCAGGTTCAACTGAATGGCATTTCCAATTCTAAAACAATGATTTGCTCTGATGAAACCATTGATTTTAATAGCTGGAAGGAAGAGCTGCAGAACAGCAACACATCAGCAGATTTAGATTTGTTTGTCAACAAAATGATTGCACTCAATCTACCTAATTCGGTGTTTGTTGATAATACTGCCAATTCTCAAATTGTAAAATATTACCCAGCAATTTTGAAGTCTAATATTTCTGTGGTTACTCCAAACAAGATTGCCATCTCAGGTCCTTATATTCAGTATAAAGAACTAAAAGACCTAGCAAAGTTTAAGAATGCAAACTTTAAATATGAAACCAATGTGGGTGCAGGATTGCCTATTATTAATACCCTTAGCAATTTACTTTCAAGTGGCGATGAGGTCATTCGAATAGAGGCTGTGCTGTCAGGTACCTTGTCTTATATATTTAATCATTTTACAAATGGCAAAAAATTCAGTGCTGTTGTGAAAGAGGCGCTGGATAAGGGTTTCACCGAACCTGACCCAAGAGAAGATTTAAGTGGGAAAGACGTAGCACGCAAAATTTTAATATTGGCAAGAGAAGCTGGCTATGAATTGGAGCCTGATGATGTTAAAATCAAAAACTTGTTACCGGAAGAGTGCATGCAAGCAAAGGATGTGGATGATTTTTTTAGAGTGCTATCAGATAATGATGATGTGTTTGATAAAATGAAAGATGATGCTGCAAGTAAAAATGAGAAATTACGCTTCATTGCAACATTAGAAAAAGGAGAAATGAATATTGAATTAAAAAGTGTTGGACAAGAACATCCGTTTTATTCTTTATCAGGCAGCGATAATATGGTTTCGTTCACAACTTTAAGATATAATGAGCGACCATTGGTTGTGAAAGGTCCGGGTGCCGGTGCTGAAGTAACTGCTGCCGGTGTGTTTGCTGATATTATTTCCATATCACACTTACAAAATTAATTATATGTCTAAGACGGTTAAGGTTTTTGCTTGTGCCAGTGTTGGCAATATGTCGGTTGGGTTTGATGTATTGGGTTGTGCATTGAATGAGCCCGGTGATATTGTAGAAATGACTTTTACCGAGGGTAGTGAAGTACGAATTGTTGAAATAACTGGGGATGATGGCAAGCTTCCAAAAGAATTAATGAAGAATACTGCGGGTATTGCTGTGGCAAAAATGTTGAAGCATTTAAACATAGAACCCGGAATAGATATTAAACTACATAAGCAGATGCCGATTGGCAGTGGATTAGGTTCAAGTGCGGCCAGTGCTGCAGCGGCAGTTTATGCTTTAAACAAATTGTTATCTGAACCCTTAACGCCAATTGAACTGGTTAAGTTTGCCATGGAAGGGGAGAAATTTGCAAGCGGTGCAGCTCATGCAGATAATGTTGCTCCTGCTATTTTAGGTGGAATCATTTTAATAAGAAAGTATGAGCCACTGGATGTCATTTCTCTTCCGGTTCCACAGAATCTTCATATAACTGTAGTGCATCCGGATTTAGTGATAAGTACCAAAGAGGCACGGTCTATTTTGCCCGATTCATTTGAAAGAATAGATTATATCAAACAATCTGCTGCATTGGCATCTTTTGTGCAGGCATTACATACCAATGATTTTAATTTGCTTTCTGAGTCTGTAGTAGATCATTTAGCAGAGCCATACAGAAAAAGTTTGATAAATGGATTTGATGCTGCTAAGCAAGCAGCATTGAATGCTGGTGCTTTAAGCTTTGGAATATCAGGGTCGGGTCCATCGGTTTTTTCCTTTTCATCAAGCTTAGAAACTGCTCAACAAGTTGGTCAGGCAATTTCTGATTCTTTTGCCCATCTCAATATTAATTCTGAGATTTATGCCGGTAAAATAAATCAGAACGGACCAAAATTAATTGTTGAATGAATCTGCACAGCACCTACGGTGAATCAAAAAAAGTAAATTTCAAAACCGCCTTGTTTAAATCAATGCCGCCTGATAATGGGCTTTATACAGCAAAACGTTTTCCAAGGTTTGACAAAGCATGGATGGAAAAAGCGGGAGACATGTCATTGCAGGAGATTTCATTCGAAATGGCAAAGGCACTTTTGGCTGATGAAATTCCGGAAGATGATTTAAAAACTATAATAGAAAAGTCAATTAATTTTGAGGCGCCAATTGTGAGTTTGAAAAAACAATACAATGTAATGGAGTTGTTTCACGGACCAAGCATGGCATTTAAAGATTTTGGTGCTCGTTTTATGGCCGAAGTGATGTCTCATTTCTTGGGTAAGAAAAAAGAAAAGCTACATCTGTTAGTGGCGACTTCCGGTGATACGGGTGGAGCAGTGGCTC
>JABDLV010000224.1 GCA_013001815.1 Bacteroidia bacterium | reverse complement strand
GCTATAATGATGTATAGAAAGTCATTAGATGCAAGTAAGCAAACAACGTTTATACCATTCATTTACAAGGCATCAAATGGACTAAAAAAACTATATGCTACAAAAGAGGATTTTCCCAATGCATATAAATTTGCAACATTAAGCTCTGCATTATCTGACAGTTTATCACGCATTGCAAAGCTAGACCAGTTAGTAGCCATGGAAATTGATAACGAATCGAGATTGCTTTCTATGCTAAAGGAAAGAGAACAAGCTAAAACGAAAAGAAGACATAACATTCAGTATACTGCAATTGTAATCCTAATTTTTACTGCATTTTTAGTTTTAATGCTGCTCGGCAAATACAATGTTAAACCATGGGTAATACGAGCTATTGGCTTCTTTGCCTTTATTTTTGCTTTTGAATTTGTTGTTTTAATTGCTGATGGCATCATTCATCATGCAACACATGGAGAGCCTTGGAAAATGATGATAATAAAAATTGTCTTAATTGGTATACTTCTGCCCTTACATCACTTTATAGAAGGAGTGGCCGTAAAATATGTTTTAACCCGAGAGAAAAAACCAGGGCGAAAAGTTATTACAGTAAGAGAGTTTGTAAACAAGTACGTTTTAAAAGAAGGCGAACACTAAACAAAAACATGGACAACATGCTTCTTTAAAACTAAGCAGTCACCCATGCTTTGAACTAATTAATGACAGCTGCCAATAAAAACTCGTATTCATTTTTACTAACCATGTGACAGCTTACATATAAAACCCAATACAAATATGTATAAGTGTATGTTAAATCGGAATAACAATTGCCGTAGGTATTGCTAACAATTGTTATAAACTAATTATTAAAGCCCTGCCATTTGTTTAATTCGGTGCTCATCTTTTAAAACGATTTCCCTGCCGTTAATTTCGATTAAATTAGCTTCTTTAAATTCTGACAATGTTCTTATAAGTGACTCAGGAACCGTTCCCACAATACCCGCTAAGTTTTCTCTCGTAATACGAACACTCATCACTTTGTTTTCATCAGTATTATAAAGCTTCAACAATGCATCCGCCAGTCTTTCACGTATCGTTCCAAACGCCATTTTTAGCAAACGATCTTCATTTTCTTTTACATCTTTAGCAAGTATCTTAATAAACTTGTGTGCAACATCTCTGTTCGAAAAAATTAAACTTTTGAAATCCACATCAGGTATTAGTGCCAACTCGGTTTCTTCAATTGCAATCGCATTCTCTAAATATTCATTGCTTTCCAACAATGAAAGGTGCCCAAAGAATTCTCCTTCACCCAATAGAACGGTAACTAAATCCTTACCATAGTTATCTGTTTTAACCAGCTTAACTTTTCCCTTATTTATAAAATACAAATACCCGGCACTATCCCCTTCTCTATATACTGTTTCTTTCTTTTTATAGGTTCTATGTTTTCGATCATTAGACAATTGTTTTAATTCTGCAAGTGCGCTCACTTCATTAATAAATGCATTCAAGCCATCCTCATCATTGCTAAAACTTTTTTGAAGTAGTTTGTTTCTTTTAAACCGCCCCTCTATTGCTTCCAGTAAATCCATTTTTCCAAATGGCTTTACCAAATAGTCATCAGCACCTAAGTTCATGCCTTTTCGCCAATCACTTTTATCAGCTTTAGCAGTTAAAAAGATGAACGGAATTGAGGCGGTATCCGGATTTTTACCCAGCATATGCAATACCTCATAGCCATCTAGTTTTGGCATCATTATGTCACATACAATTAAAGATGGTTTGTCAAATTTTGCAATTTCAACACCTTGCTGTCCATCATCTGCGGTAATGACATTATAATTAGCTAATTCTAAAATTTCTTTAATGTTATCTCTAACATCCGGGTTGTCTTCAATTACTAATATTTTTTTCATGATTCTTGCTTACTAGGTAGTGTTACATAAAAAGTAGTTCCTTCTCCTTCTTTACTTTCAAAACGAATGCTCCCATCCATCATTTGAATATATTTGTTCACGATGTTTAGTCCCAAGCCGGTGCCTTGCACACTGGTTGCGTTTTTAGCTCTAAAAAATCGTTTAAACATCATTTCTTTGTCTTCTTCAGGTATTCCAATTCCTTTGTCTTTAACATCTATGCATAAATCTCCGTTACGCTGATATGAATTAAATTCTATCGGCCTATTTTCCGGTGAATATTTAATTGCGTTAGAGACTAGATTAATCATAATATTCTTTAACAAATGCCTATCCACTACAACATCATCTTTTTGTCCTTCATGATTGTATGTAAGCACCTGCCCTTTTTTTGCAATTGCTTGCATCTCTTCATTCACTTCCTTACCAAATTCAACAATATTAAAACGTATTGGTTTATTTTCAATTATGCCTTGCTCCAATTTTTCTAGAGATAAAAAGTCATTTAATATACCATTCATGTTTGTTACAGATGAAATAATTCTGTTCACATGCTTGCCTTCTTTTTCATTGCTGCTATTTGCTTGATAATCTTGAAGTAATGTGGCTGATGACAAAATGGTGCTCAATGGCGTTCTAAACTCATGTGATGCAAGAGATACAAATCTGGATTTCATTTCATTCAGCTCTTTCTCTTTTATTAAAGCTCCTTGTGCTTCATACTGCGCTTTCTTTCTCATGTCAACCTCATCTAGCAGTTTTACATTGGTCTTTGTCAGTTCTTTGTTTGCTTCATCTAATTCAGATGTTCTTTGTACAACCTCTTCTTCTAACTTTTTGTTGTATTGTTTCAGCTTTAATTCTGCCAGCTTTTTCTCTGCAACGTCAGAAACCAAAACCATGGTCATGGGTTCTTTTTTGTAAATAAAATTGTTTAAGCTCATTTCAACTGGAACCAAATTTTGCTTCTTCGTAAGCAAGTTTAAGTCACTTAACAAACCAATTTTTTGCGAAATGGGATTTGCATTGTATTCTTTTCTAAACTGTAAAAAGCGCGCTTGTGTATCCTTAGGAAATAAATCCACGATGTTTATTTTCAATAACTCATCATTACTGTAACCAATGAGTTTTTCAATAGCGGGATTAGACATGTGAATTTGGCCAATGTCATCAGTTACTATAAACCCTTCTGATGCCGAATGAAACAGCGTTTGAAATTTTTGCTCTTCAGTTGCAGCAACTTTAATGAGAGGAATGCCAATTTTGTAGTACAAGAATAAACCTGCTAGAATGGTGATAAGTGATACCAATGCCGATATAACGGCTGTATCAATATACGGTTTGAACAGAGTAACTAAGTCTGCTTTTACAATTAGCGCATAATCCATTCCTAATAAATTCACCGGCTCATATGCGCACAAAACCAATTCCTTATTCATACCAGGAGCTAATAAAGTACTGGATGCACCTTTAAACGCTTCCCCAAAAGGTTTACCCATAACTTTATGATCAGATTGCACTTTCATTATTTCAGATACAGAGCCGGAAAGAGGCATGGTAGAAGAAAAGAATATGCTATCCCCTTTTTGATATCCAATCAAATATGTGATGTCAGTCCCAAAGCCCTCGAAATCACTGTGACTTTTTTTAACCTGCTTAAGTGCATTTTGAACCAACCTTTCAGGTGCAGCACCTTCAGGCAAATCATCAAACTTAGAAAACGTTTCAACCAATCGAGCCTGGCTTTTAGCCAACTCCATTAGTCGGGTTTTTTGTCCGTTAACAACCGTTTTATATGTGAGATAAAAACTTAAGGACAATACCAAGGCAACTATGGATAGAATAGTTACCCCAAGAAGCATAATACGTTTACGCTGATTCATTTCTGTTTTTTCTAAGCAGCTATAAATTACAAAATTAAAGCCCAGGATAAAAACGCCTTATATTGTTGGCCTATAGGTAAATTTGAATATATGGTGAGGCTCTTAACGAAACAATTGTATTTTAATACTGGTGATATCTGTTAGATATTCGCATTTTTAAGAACACTGTTAATATGGATTTTTGGATACAGGCAGCTTACAACGTTTTATTTATTCTAATAATCTCCATATTGGCGCATGGATTAGCTGTCTTCCTCAAACGTATGTTTAATATTTCTTATCCTATTAAATTAATCGGCCCATTCACAGCGATTATCTTGTGCCTTTTATACTTGATATTTTTTTAATCAAATAAAGCCTAAAGATTAAATCTTAGTGTAAGTTGCTGGATTACAAGTATTATATGTTTTATATCTGATGTAGTACTTCAAATAATCCAACATTCCAAATAATATAATCAACGTTTTTGTGTTAATAAATACAGCATAAGGCATAGCATTATGCCCTAGTTTCTGCCCCCTGTACGATAATTTTACGAGGATAAACTCACACTTACATATATATGGCCAGCGGAAACAAATTCAAAGAAAAAGAAAAACCAACACCTGCTCCGAAGAAGAAAAAAACAAAAAAGAAGAGTACCAAAAAAACTCCCTTAAAGCCTAGCTTTAAGATTGAAGACAGACATCGCAGACTTTTTGGTTTGTTCTTGATTTTGGTAGCTGTTTTTATGTTGGTGTCATTCACCTCTTTCTTCTTTACTTGGGACCACGACAATGGCTTGGTTAAAAACAATGATATTTTTGGATTGCTTTCCAATCCTGAAATTAGAGTAGATAACTGGCTAGGGAAATTTGGTGCACTAATATCTCATCAGTTTATGGACAGGTGGTTTGGTATTGCATCCTTCACATTTATTCTGATTAGTTTTTTGTATGGTTTTAGAATTTTATTTGATGTTGCCTTATTGCCAATCAAAAAATCTATTCGCTATAGCTTAGTTACCCTATTGGTTTTACCGCCACTAATGAGCTTTTTATTTAGTAGCAGCAAGTGGTTGTTTCTAGGTGGTTCTTTGGGTTACTTAATGAATAATTGGCTGACGAGCACAATGGGAACCATTGGTGCTGCAATGGTATTTGTATTTACCTTGTTGGCTTTAATAGTTTACGCAGTTAAAATTGAACTGGTATTGCCAAATGTTAATTTGGGTTTTTTAAATATTGACTTGCTTCAATACTTTAAGAAACCCGCGCTTGAAGGCGAGTCTGAGTCGGCAAATGATGAAGAGGTATTTGAAGACAAGTTACCGGATTACCTGCAAAAAGATAAAAAAGCCAAGGAGGAGAAAAAAGAAAAAAGCAGCATTAGTCTTGATATTTTTAAACCCAAACCACCTAAGCAAATAGAACCGGAAATAGATTTAGAACCTCAACCTACATTACCGGATTTACCTGAAAAAGATTTAACCATTGCCCTTACTGATAAAGTGGAAATGCTCACTCCAGTCAACACCGGAATACCGGAAGTTCAACCCGAAGAAACATCGGAAATTATTGGAGGAGAAAATGGAGAGCTAAGTATAGAGTTGATTAAGAAAGAAGATGAAACATTGAATACTGTTGTGGAACAAAGCGGACCGGTTGGTGATTACGACCCAAAACTGGATCTATCCTCATACGAGATTCCACCTGTTGATTTATTAGATACTTACGCTGACCAAAACCAGCAGATGACTGAGGAGGAGTTGAAGATGGAGCTGGAAATGAACAAGAACAAAATTGTTGAGACCCTAGGTCATTACAACATTGCAGTAGAAAAGATTAAAGCTACCATTGGCCCTACTGTTACCTTGTTTGAAATAGTACCACAGGCCGGGATTCGCATATCTAAAATTAAAAATTTAGAAGATGATATTGCACTGAGTTTAGCTGCACTTGGTATTCGAATCATTGCCCCTATTCCCGGTAAAGGTACCATTGGTATTGAAGTACCAAATCGCAAGCCTGAAATTGTGAGCATGTATTCTATGATTAACTCTGAAAAGTACCAAAGTACCAAGTATGAGTTACCATTGGCTCTTGGAAAAACCATTTCCAACGAAGTATTTGTTGCAGACCTAACTAAAATGCCTCATATATTGATGGCAGGTAGCACCGGTCAAGGTAAGTCAGTTGGACTAAACGCAATATTAATTTCTCTACTATACAAGAAACATCCATCGCAAATTAAGTTTGTTTTAGTTGACCCGAAAAAAGTTGAGTTAACATTATTTAAGAAAATTGAACGACATTACTTAGCGAAATTACCGGATGAAGAAGATGCCATCGTTACTGATAACAAAGCAGTGGTAGCCACCCTCAACTCTTTGTGTAAAGAGATGGATGAGCGGTATGAACTGTTAAAAAACGGACAAGTCAGAAACTTAAAAGAGTACAATGCTAAGTTTATTAAACGTAAACTAAACCCAAATAACGGACATAGGTTCTTACCATACATTGTTGTTGTAATTGATGAGTTTGCTGATTTGATTATGACTGCAGGACGTGAAGCAGAAACACCGCTTACCCGTTTAGCACAGCTAGCCCGTGCAATTGGTATTCACATTATACTTGCAACACAAAGACCATCGGTTAACATTATAACAGGTACTATTAAAGCAAACTTCCCGGGACGAATAGCATTTAGAGTTACCAGTAAAGTTGATTCCAGAACCATCTTAGACACAGGTGGAGCAGAACAATTGGTTGGACGTGGTGACATGCTCTTCTCTACCGGTGCAGACTTAACACGTTTGCAATGTGCATTTGTAGATACACCAGAGGTTGACAAAATAACTGAGTTTATTGGCAGCCAAAGAGGATATCCGGAAGCCTTCTTATTGCCGGAATATGTTGTTGAAAGCGAACAGGCAGGTGGTGCTGGTGGTTATGACCCAAGCGAAAGAGATGCCTTATTTGATGAAGCTGCAAGAATAGTAGTGCAACATCAGCAAGGTTCTGCCTCTCTTCTTCAACGTAGATTAAAACTAGGATATAATAGAGCAGGCAGAATTGTAGACCAATTAGAAGATGCCGGCATTATAGGTGAGCATAAAGGAAGCAAAGCTAGAGCGGTGTTAATCACTGATTTAGAGTCTTTGGAACAGTTATTGCAAGCTCCTATACAATAAGCAGAAGATTTTATATGAAAAAGATATTATTAATGGCAATATGCATGATTGCCAGCGTAGGGGTTTACGCTCAGAAAGATGCAAAGGCAATGGCTATTTTAGAAAAAGCCAGTGCGAATTACAATTCTTATTCTACAATTAAGGCAGATTTTACAATTACCATTGAGAATTTAGTTGATGAGACTAAATCATCTCAAACGGGTTCTATAATTACTAAGAAAAGCAAATACGTACTTAATATGGATGGCCAGCAAATTATTAGCAATGGTAATGATGTTTGGACTTACATGGAAGATATTAATGAAGTGCAAATTGATGTGGTTAGTGATGATGAAGGAAGTATATCACCTGTGAACTTTTTTACAATGTATGAGAAAGGATACAAATACGTTTATATTGGTGAAGCCACTCACAATAGCAAAGCTTGCCATCAAATAGATTTGGTACCCGAAGATGATGAACAAACATTTTTTAAGATTAACCTCTTTGTTGACATAAGCACTAATCTAATTAGTGGTGCTAAAATACTAGATAAAGGTGGCAGTCATTTCTACTACACTATTAACAAGTTTAAAAGTAATGTGCCTACAGAAGATTCAGCGTTTGAATTTGACGTTAATAAGCATTCTGATATTGAAGTAATCGACTTGAGATAATCTAAATTATCTCTTCATTCTTTTTCTTACCTATCAATTTACCTACTCTCAGTTCGTATGCCTGGTTTTTAGCTTTTGCTTTAAACCAATCATGAAAGCGAATTAATTCAGGGCTTTTAACACTCCATTTATACTGATTGGTGTATGAAGAAAGCAATTCGAAAGACTCTTCTTGCACTTCATAAACCTCTTCATAGTTATAACTGCTTCTACCTAACTCTAACAGTATTTGAAATATCAACCTGTTTCTTGGAGAAACCTCTTCTACCCTTTCGCTTCTTTCTATATGCTTTCTAAGTGATTCAATTTTGCTTTCAACCAACTCAAATTTTTCGCTTTTTAGTAGATTAAGTATATTTAAAATCCGAATCCCAATATTCCATCCATCCTTGTCCTTTTCAATATCTGTAATATCATTTAAATGTTGATTTACAGTCTTCGTGTCTTCCAATAAAAATGAAACGGCTGCATTGTAGAATGAACACTTAGCTGTTTCAATACTGGTAAGGCCTTCAGAAAGGCTACCCAATTCTGTAAGTAGATTTTTGGCTTCTGATACTCTTCCTGAATAATAATTTGCTAAAAACTCAATTTCTTTTAATCTGAATAGGTTAGCCGGTTTTGTTTTGCAATAATCATTAGCCTTCTTAACAATCGAAAGCGCATCATTAAAGCTATACGAAAGCAAATTATTTTTTGCCAACTGTAAAAAGGTAACACCTAAACGGCTGTGCAAGTAAACTGCCTTATTACTTTTTACTAAATCGATTAACTGGTTACAATGCTCTTCAGATCTATCATACTCCTCCAAGCTTTGATAATAGTGAATAGAATACAAATGCAAATAATACATGATGTTAGCTGATTGAGTAAAACGGTATTCATGTTCTAACTCTACTACAGCCTGTCTAAGCAATTCAGGGTTACTGCTACCGGTCTTTAGATTTAAGTCTATTAATAGCTCGTCATAGGTCTTTTTAGCCTTGAATAAGGAAGACCTGCACCTATCGTAATAAGACATTTCCTTATCAATTTCGTGCAATCCTTGTTTGTCATTATTTGTACTAACAATATTGTATTTAATTTCAAAAGCACTGAGCAGTTCATTGTAAAGCTCATACTCTTTTCCTTTTGCAATTACTTTATCACAAATTTTTTCAATTTCTTCTTTGTTAGAAATAACATCTAAAACATTGCAAAGCAAAATTGATTTTTGCAATTCAGATTTTGCAATTCGCAACTCAGAAAAAGAATCACTGCGGTACAAATTTTTATCGAGCAGCAAATTCTCATAAATCTTATCCTTTAATCGCATCAACAACTTGCCTAGCGCTTTTAAAGATTTATCATCGTGATTACCATAAATCTTTTTACAAACGACTTTTTCATCTGCATTCGTTTTGTATTTCAAAAAATGCTCAACCAGAAGCTCTGATTTCGATTTAGCGCTGCCATCGCCATCATCATTCAACTTAATCATGCTTTTTAATGATTTAGTTGCCTCAGATGAAGAATTGCTAATTAATTGATTTACAAGCTCAAATTGTGTCATAGCTCTTATTTTTCTCGAAAATACCACATATCAACATGTCTTTTCACTATGGTATTTGTCCATTGTCAACATGATTTTAACAAACATATTTGTAGAACCTTAATGACCTTAATCTTAGAATCTTATGCTACAGCTTATAATAGCTATGGTGCTTTCTTTGAGGCCGAAGAAAGAAAAAAGACAATATAAGACGCGGCCCTACGCGTCCTTTAAATCATATGACCTTAAAAAGTCATTACGATAGGGGGTTTAGATTACAGGCATACTAAAGGTATTCTCCAAGGATATTTTGACTGTAATCTTTTTTTTTGGGCTAAACTTTAAACTATTTACTGAATATGAGTATTAAAAGATTTTTACTTGTTGTTGTGTTAGTTGTTCTTGCTAATGCCGCATTAATCGCAGCAAATATCTAATTTCTCTTAATTTCGTTTCTAATGTTAAACAGAAACGAGTTAAAAGGTTTTTTAGACGAGAAAGTACTCCAGTATAACACTCCCCTTTTCATAGCTCCCGATCCAATTAGCATTCCTCATTTATTTTCTAAAAAAGAAGACATTGAAATCAGTGCATTTTTAGCTGCAACTATTGCATGGGGCCAAAGACCTACTATACTAAAAAATTCAAAACGGCTTTTAGAACTGATGGACAATGCACCTCGCGATTTTATTATAAATCATAAAGAATCTGATTTAGATAGCTTTGAAGGTTTTGTACATAGAACCTTTAATGGTATAGATGCACGCTATTTCATCCAATCACTGCAAAACATTTATTGCCATCATAAAGGTTTAGAAGGAGTTTTTTCCAATTGCTTTCTTAACAATCAGGGAATAATGAGCCGAGCTTTGCATGATGTTAAGCAAATATTTTTTGAGCAAAAGCACCCTTTAAGAACAGAGAAACATGTTGCAGATCCTATGAAGGGCTCTAGCGCTAAGCGCATAAATATGTTTTTACGGTGGATGGTGAGAAAAGATAAATGTGGCGTAGATTTTGGGATTTGGGAAAAAATAAAACCGGCCCAACTAAAGTGTCCATTAGATGTTCATAGCGGTAATGTGGCGCGCAAACTTGGCCTGCTTATGCGCAAGCAAAACGACTGGCGCGCAGTAATAGAATTAACTGATAACCTCATAACAATGGATGAAGCTGACCCGGTTAAATATGACTTTGCCCTTTTTGGCCTCGGAATCAATGAGAAATTCTAGATTTAACGCTTATTAACAAACAAATTAATAAGGATTCCGTTAATAGTTGATAGCCATCTAAATTTCCTATATTTGCAGGCAAATTATTCGGTGGCGTTACCTTAATTATGCAATTTATATATCCCGAATTTCTTGCTGCTCTTGCCCTAATAGCCATCCCTATTATTATTCACCTTTTCAATTTTCGCAGATACAAGAAAATTCCCTTTACCAATGTTCGATTTCTTCAAGAATTAAAAGAAGAAACCTCTTCCCGTTCTCGCTTAAAGCATTTATTAGTGCTGTTTTCAAGGATATTCGCAATAGCTTGTTTAGTGTTAGCCTTTGCCATGCCTTTTATACCTGTAGGAGACGCAACGCAAAACAGCAATGAAAAAGCTATAAGTCTATATGTAGACAATTCGTACAGCATGGAACTGCAAAGTACCGAAGGAACATTAATATATGAGGCAAAAGAAAAAGCCAAAGAAATAGTAAATGCATTTCAAGCAAGTGACAAATTTTTATTGCTTACCAATGATTTTAAGGCAGTTCATCAACGGGCAATGAATAAAGAAGATATTATTGAAGCTATTGATGAAATTAAGGCCAGCTCATCAACAAGAGATATATCTTCAGTAATATCAAGACAACAAGAAGCATTAGTAAATAGCAAGTCTAGTGTTAAACTGGCTTATTTAATTTCAGATTTTCAAAAAACAACTTCTGATTTAAGTGAAGCCACGATTGATTCTACAATCAATGTTAACGTAGTGCCGGTTAAAGCTCCATCCATAAACAATGCTTTTATAGACTCGGTTTGGTTTGCTAAGCCGGTTATTCAATTAGGTCAGCCTGCAGAGTTAAACGTAGTAGTTAGAAACAACTCTGATAAGAATATTGAAAACGTACCTCTGAAAGTTAAAATCAATGGTGTACAAAAAGCAATAGCATCACTAAACATAGCGGCTCAAAATATTTCTACATCAAAAATGGGTTTTACCATAACGCAAGCTGGTTGGCAAGATGCCGAAATAACCATTAGCGACTACCCTATTACATTTGATGACACATATTACTTTTCATTTGAAGTAAAAGAAAAAATTACAGCACTTGCAATTAATGCTAACAAGCAAAACAAATACATCAATGCTATTTATAACAGTGATGATTTTATTGAGTTGAGCAATGTTGATGCCAATAGAATTGACTACAGCTTGTTACCAAATTACTCTCTTGTGATTTGCAACGGCATCAGAAAAATGTCATCAGGCCTAAGTTCCGAACTAAGCAAGTTTACTGAAAACGGTGGAACCTTAATGATTTTTCCTGATTCTATTATTGATGCGAACAGTTACAACCAATTGTTCAACAATATAGGAGTAGATAATATTAGCAGTACTGATACAGCCAATACAAAGGTGGGCAGTATAGAAATGAAGAATGAACTGTTTACAGATGTGTTTGAACGAATACCACAAAACATTGATTTACCCTGGACTAATACACATCATGTATTCTCTTTAGCATCAAATTCACCGGCTAATCAACTGATAAAACTTGAAAATGGAAATCCATTTTTACTGCAATACAATTTCGGGAAAGGCAAATCATACGTTTTTAGCACTGCGCTGAGTGAAAAGCAAACCAATTTGCCCAAGCATGCATTGTTTGTTCCTATTATGTATCGTGCAGCACTATTAAGTGAAAACAGTAAAAGCTTAATTTACAATTTAGGCAATGTACCGGTGGTAGAAATAAAGAAAACAAATATATCGGGTGAAGAAGTTTTTCATTTGAAGAATGAAGAAAGAAATTTTGATGTCATTCCTGAACATCAATCCACACCAGCCGGAATAAACATATTTGTAAGAAATCAAGTACAAGAAGCCGGTAATTACCAGTTAACCTACAGAAGTAATTTGGCTTCTTTTATATCTTTAAATTACAATAGAAAAGAATCTAACCTAAGCGCTTTAAGTGCAGATGATATTAGTGACTTAATAGATGCAAAAAATCTGAATAACATTAAGGTAATTGATGAAAGTGCTGCCGGGCTAACGAATACAATTAAAAAAGAAAGCGAAGGAATAAAGTTATGGAAGCTATTTATTATTTTAGCCCTACTCTTTTTGCTTGCAGAAGTTTTACTACTCAGATTTATGCGTTAAATGGATATACTGATAAAATCAATTAAAGTAATTAATCCCGGTAAAGATTTTCATAACAAATCGGTAGATATTTTAATTGAAAAAGGTATCATCAAAAAAATCGCATCAAACATTAAATCAAAAAAAGGACTTAATACATACAATGGCAAAGGCCAGTGTGTTTCTATTGGTTGGCTTGATATGAAAGCCAATTTTTGCGACCCAGGGTACGAATACAAAGAAGATTTATTAACCGGAATGAAAGCAAGTGCGCAAGGTGGTTTTACCGGAGTTGCCATAATGCCATCAACTAAGCCTGCATTACAAAGCAAATCAGATATAGAATATGTAATTAATAAGACCAAAGGCAATTTGGTTGATGTAATGCCGGTAGGTTCCATATCAAAGGACTTAGAAGGCAATCAGCTTACCGAGCTTTATGATATGAAACAAGCAGGTGCCGTTGCATTTACAAATGATAAGAAGTATTTAAGTAACTCAGGTTTTGTATTGAGAGCATTGCAATACGCAACAAATATCAAATCTTTATTCATCTCCTACTCCAATGATGAAAACTTAATACCGGGTGCACATGTACATGAAGGTACACAAAGCACTCTAATTGGCATGAAAGGACAGCCTGACCTTTCTGAAAAGATTGGAATAGAAAGAGACTTGGCACTAAGTGATTATGCCGATGCCAATATTCATTTCTCTACAATTAGCACAAAATTGGCTATTGATAGCATTGCAAAAGCAAAAAAAGAACGAAAAGGAATTTCATCTGAAGTAGCTGCGCATCATCTTTTATTAAGTGATGAAATGCTTAGTGATTATGACTCCAATTATAAAGTGCAACCTCCTTTAAGAGATGAGAAAACAATCAAAAGCTTAAGAAAGGCTGTGAGCAATGGCTCTATTGATGTTATCTGTTCAGACCACACTCCACAAGACATAGATTCTAAAGAGTTGGAATTCGATTTTGCTAAACCAGGTATAGTTGCGGCAGAAACAGCTTTTGCCTGTGCCAGAACTGCTTTACCGAAGGCAACAGATATCAATGTTATTATTAAAGCTATTGCACTAAATCCACGTAAGGTTTTAAGTATTGCACTTCCAAAAATTAAAGAGGGAGAAAAAGCTAATTTGACTTTATTTGATGCCGATGAAAAATGGACTTTTACAAAAGAACATATTCAATCAAAATCAAACAACACTCCTTTTATTGGTTATGCCTTTAAAGGAAAAACAAAAGCAGTAATAAACAACAACAAAATTTCTTACTGTAAATAAAAAAACCCTTTAGCTTTTACACTAAAGGGTTTCCTTATTAATTAATCGTATTACTTATTTACCTACAGTAAATTTCTTTTCGAATTTATTGTTATCACTATCAAAACGTACAATGTAAGTACCTGTTGGTAGCTCACTAACATTTAATTCAATTGTACCTGTACCATGTAAGTTATCACTAAGCTGGCTATACGCTACAACTTTACCTAACATGTCATATATTTTATAATCTAAATTTTTCATTGGAGTTTCAAATTCATAATCCAAGTAAACTAACCTAGAAGACGGATTTGGATAAAC
This sequence comes from Bacteroidia bacterium, assembly GCA_013001815.1. Taxonomy (GTDB): domain Bacteria; phylum Bacteroidota; class Bacteroidia; order AKYH767-A; family OLB10; genus JABDLV01. Next base: position 2,545 of record JABDLV010000224.1, on the reverse strand, counting down.
ATCACCAATATTATTGTTAGACTGAATATCATCCACACCTAAGAATGGGTTTTGTGTTGTTACAGTAATCATAAAGTCTTCTGTAGAACGAGAACGATAAGGAGCCCAGCTGCTTCCTAAGATTTCATAGCTTCTGTTTGAAATTGGAGGAATATTACTAGAACCAATTGCAACACCATCGCCATCCATAAACCAGCCAACATAAAAATTACCATCTGTAATTGTAATTGGTGTAGATAAAACAACAGGGTTATAAGCGCCTAATAATACCGTAGGACCTGAAACATAAATAGAATCTAATACAGTACCAGGTGCGCCACCAGGACCATCATCATCTAAAATTTGTAAAGAGAAACCAGCCAAATAAGTGTTTGCCGTTATGTATGCCTTCAATTCTGTAATTTCTAATGGATAAAACGGAGGAACAAATTCCATTCCTGTTCCACCACCACCACCGGCCCATGCAATGTCTCCGGTTTGTGTGCCATTTTCATACTTTAATTCAATGTCAACAACATTTGTATCTACAGATATAATTTCAATTATTTGTTGGTCATTAGTTGGTGTAGCATCACCCAATAATTGAGTTGTTGCTGTGTATGTAAATATTTCTGATGTAGTTGGTGTAAAAGGTGCAGCAAACGTAATGCTTTGTGTTTGCCCTGGTGTTAATGCATTACTCATCTGATTATCTATAACTTGTTGCTGAAATATTGCATTTATAATTCTTCCTTGAACGTTAAATGGTGCCAATGCTTGGTTACCTGTATTTGCAATTTCTGCTGTCATATTATAACCCGCGCCATTACTTGACAAAAAGAAACCACCGTTTGTAGGGTTAGCCGCATAAGTTAAACTTGCATCATTAACCTGAAATGTACTTGAATCCGGAGCATCAAAATGAATAGCATAAGATGAAGCTGGATATGTATCTATTGAATGTAGTAAACCTACACTACCAGAATTGTTTTCTATTCCTACAACAATATCGTCATTCTGTGTTGTACCTGTTTGAGTCATGTACTGAAATGTAACAGATGAATCTGAAGTAGTCATTATAATTTGAAACGTATTTGAACCTGTGAACGAAGGATTACCATTTGTCCAAAAAGGTGCATTTATATAAGACACAATACAAGAATCTGCTGCTGCATTGGTCCAGTAAAAGCACTGAGCAGGGTTAGTACTAGCTGTACCCACTTTACTATAGTTTATATCTGCAGTAAATATAGATAGTACATCATTAGGTGGACCTGGTGTTGGCATTGTTCCCGGAAATGGAGATGCTATTTGACCACTAGGATCAAACTTAATATATCCATTAGAACCAATCCAAAACTGATCAACAGTGTACCAGTAATAAGGGAAACTAAATCCAATTGGAAAAGGTCCAACAAAATTGTCATCATCCAATGTGGTTACTTCAATAGCACCCGGTAATGTTGTAATATCAATCCAGTTATAAGTTGGTCCCATTGCATCATTGCTATCATACCACATATAACCATATGCATCCGGTCCACCACTAGTTTGAGCAGGCATTACACCATAAGTTAGTAAAACCGTAAAAATCAGAGTAAAAATTCTTTTCATGTTTATTTGTTTTTATTGATTAAATCGAACACAAAATAGCAAAACATATTAAATATATGCCTTGTCCTCTCCCCGCTTTAACAGTTGATAAATGTTTGATTTTGGGATTAGGATTACAAATTGCTGCAAAAAAGGTCAAAAAAAGCCCCTGAGCTTGGCTCAAGGGCTTGAAATATAAATTATTAAGAATTTAAGGTCTTAATTTAATATGCTCATTTTTATAGTCTGGGTAGATTTTCCAGAAATCACGTTCACGTAATACACCCCATTTGATAAGTTACTTGTATCAATGGTATGCTTTTGCTCTCCTTCCTGAACATTTCCTAAAACTTCAGAATAAACACTTTGACCCAATTGGTTTGTAATATTTAAACTTAAGTTGTCATTATTTCTTTGGTTCCAGTTAAGTGTTACAAAGTCATTTGCAGGAATTGGAAATGCGTTTAAATGATATACCGTTGTTACATCATCAATTCCGGTATAAATTGCATCATATAATACAAAATCATCCACTAAAGCTTCTACTAAACTTCCATCATTTGCGTCTTCACCAATAAATCGAACAGAAACAGTTGAAGTAGGTGTAATATAGTCACTCACTTTAAACACAAATCTTCTCCAGCTATGATCACTCACTTTAGTATTTTCAACATCCACCCAATTAACTCCATCACCACTAACTGCAACTTGCCAAAAATCTGTACTTGGTGTTGCTCCTTGGTTATTTGAATACCAACGATAATAAGAAAATGCAGGATCCGTACTTTGAGACAAATCATATTCAGGTGAAATCAATGTAGTTTTACCATCATCAATATCATCTGTTCCTGCTGGTTGTCCGGGACCTGCATTTCCGGTAACTGCACAAAGCAAGCCACCTGTTGTATGCTGGAAATCCGGTTGTACCATACCGCTTGGGGTACCTCCATTATTTAAATAAGATGCAATAGGT
>JABDLV010000213.1 GCA_013001815.1 Bacteroidia bacterium | reverse complement strand
CTTTAATCCAGCTTCAATGACAGTCCACTTAGATGAATCAATCATAATAGGAAGCTTAGCAATATCCGGTTCGCTGGCAATTAAATTCAGAAAATTATTCATTGCCTTTTCAGAATCTAACATTCCCTCATCCATATTTACATCAATAATCTGTGCACCACCTTCTACCTGATCATTAGCAACTGATAATGCTTCTTCATAGTTATCTGATAAAATTAAACGAGCAAACTTTTTAGAACCTGTAATGTTTGTTCTTTCACCAACATTTACAAAATTTAGGTCCGGTCTAAAATTCAGCGATTCTAAACCGCTTAATCGCATTTGTGGTTCAATTGATGGTAGTGTTCTTGGCTTTACATCTTCAACTGCCTTTGCCATAGCTGCAATGTGTGCAGGGTTAGTTCCACAACAACCTCCAATAATATTTACAAAATTATTATCTATAAAATCTTGCATTTGGTTACCCATGTCTTCTGCACTCTGGTCATATTCACCAAACTGATTAGGTAACCCGGCATTTGGATATGCACTTACGTAACAAGGCGCTTTCTCTGCAAGTTCTTCTAAGTAGGGTCGCATTTCTTTTGCACCCAATGCACAATTTAATCCAACGCTTAATATTGGAATATGCGTAACGGAATTTAAAAACGCTTCAACGGTTTGACCGGATAGTGTTCTTCCACTGGCATCTGTAATTGTACCGGAAATCATAACAGGAAGTGATTTGCCAGTTTCTTCGAAAAAGGTATCTACTGCAAAAATTGCAGCCTTGGCATTCAGTGTATCAAAAATGGTTTCAATAACAATAATATCTGCGCCACCTTCTGTGAGTCCTTTTACCTGTGTATAGTATGCATCTTTTAAATCATCAAACGTTGCAGCGCGGTAAGCAGGGTTATTTACATCGGGAGACATGGAAGCCGTTTTGTTTGTAGGCCCCAATGCACCAGCTACAAATCTTGGTTTACTTGGATTCTCCTTAGTGAATAAATCTGCAATCTCTCTGGCTAGCTTTGCAGATTCAATATTCATTTCTAATACCAAGTCTTCCATGCCATAATCTGCTTGAGAAATGCTGCTGGCATTGAACGTATTGGTTTCAATTATATCAGATCCTGCTTCTAAATATGCCTTATGAATTTCTTTTACAATATCAGGCTGGGTAAGAGAAAGCAAGTCGTTATTCCCCTTCAAAGGCATACTAAAATCCTTAAAGCGCTCACCTCTATAGCCATTTTCATCCAGCTTATATTCTTGCAACATGGTACCCATGGCACCATCCATTACCAAGATTCTGTCTTTTAATATTTCAGTTAATGACTTATTCATTTCAATTCCAGGGCTTTTGCCCAAATTTAGAGATGTAAATTTCGAGCTAATACTTATATATTGCAAATGCAATCAATTTTAATTTGAAAAACCTTTCAATAATGCCAATTCAAAAAATGAAGGGCTGTCTTTTTACGTTTTTAAAATGATTCGTTTAATTTTGATTCAGATTTAAAATCCTTATTAAAACCAATTAATACTTAAGAATTATGCGTTTACTATCACTCATTTTTGCCCTAGCCTTTCTTTCTTTTTCTTCTAATGCTCAACAAAACTTAACTGCAGAAACACTTATGCAATTCGAACGTGTATCCGGTGAGAAAATTTCGCCTGATGGAAGTTCGATAACCTATAATGTTAGAGCCTACGATTTGAAGTCTAACAAAGGAAACACTGACATTTATCGAATAAATACGAGTGGTGGAAATATGATCAGGTTGGCCGGTAGTCCTAACAATGAATGGGGTGCACAATGGAGACCTGACGGAAATCGTATTGGGTATTTAACAACTGTAAAAGGGAGTACACAGATTTGGGAAATGGATAAAGACGGAAGCAACAAAACGCAACTGAGTAGTTTTAAAGGATCCATTACCAATTTTGGTTATTCACCTAAGGGTGGATATGTATGGTTTACATCTGATGTGAAAATGGATAAAACCGCAGCTGAAATGCATCCTGATTTACCGGAGGTAAAAGCTCGCGTTTCAGACGGATTGATGGTTAGGCATTGGAACCAATGGCATGACTATGCTTACAGTCATTTATTTATTCAAAAAATAAATAATGGTAATACAATTGGCACCCCTAAGGACGTAATGAAAGGCGAACGATTTGACACACCCTTGAATCCGTTTGGTGGAGCTGAGCACATAGCTTTTAGCTATGATGAAAAATACGTTGCTTACACCTGTAAAAAATTACATGGAACGGCTTATACGAAAAGTACTAACTCTGATATTTACTTATATGACATTCATACGGAACAAACAGAAAACTTAAGTATGGGCATGGAAGGGTATGATGTTAATCCGGTTTTTTCTCCAGATGGAAAAAAACTAATGTGGTTAAGTATGGAGACTCCAGGATATGAATCAGACAGAAACCGAATGGTTATTTATGATTTAAGCTTCAAGAAAAAAGAAGTGGATGTAATTCCAAATTTTGATTACAGTATATCGAGCGCAAGTTTTGGAAGTAACAGCAATGAAACCTTCTTTATCGCTTCAAAAGAAGCCACTTATCAAATTTTTACTTTTAGCTTAAATAAGAAAAACAAAAAGCCATTAAGGCAAATAACTAATGAGACGGCCAACATCCGTTCTTTTGATTTAGCAAAGACTAGAAAAGGCACAGTAATGATTGCAAGCATGCAAAACATGAGTAAGCCTACAGAAGTGTATAAAGTAGACCTTTCAACCGGTGCTTTAAATAAAATTACCAAAGTAAACGACCCATTGCTAAGCAGAATTAAAATGGGAAAGGTGGAAAAAAGAATGATTAAAACCAGTGACAACCAAGACATGTTAACCTGGGTAATCTACCCACCAAATTTTGACCCTAAAAAGAAATATCCAACATTACTGTATTGTCAAGGTGGACCACAAAGTCCGGTAAGCCAATTCTTTTCTTATCGTTGGAATTTTCAAATGATGGCTGCTAACGGTTATATCGTTGTAGCGCCCAATAGAAGAGGCCTTCCATCATTTGGCGAAAAATGGAATGATGACATTAAAGGTGATTGGGGCGGACAAGCGATGAAAGATTTATTAAGCGCTATTGATGAAGTGGCAAAAGAACCATTTGTTGACAGAGACAAACTGGGTGCTGTTGGTGCAAGTTTTGGAGGATACTCTGTTTTTTGGTTAGCAGGAAATCACAATAAGAGATTCAAATCTTTTATTGCGCATTGCGGAGTCTTTAATTTAGAATCTATGTACGGAAGTACCGAAGAAACATTTTTTGTAAATCAGGATATGGATGGTGCTTATTGGGATAAACCAAAACCCGTGAGTTACACAAAACATTCGCCACATACTTATGTTGAGAATTGGGACACACCCATTTTGGTTATACACAATGAAAAAGATTACAGGGTTCCATTAACCCAAGGCCTGGAAGCATTTACAGCAGCGCAACTACTGGGTGTTCAAAGCAGATTACTGTATTTTCCTGATGAAGGACACTGGGTTGGAAAACCTCAAAATGCTGTGCTTTGGCAAAGAGAGTTTTTTGCCTGGCTGGATAAATATTTAAAATAATTTATTTCCAGCGAGTGGTGGCAATCAATGCCTCAATATCTTTCTGAATAAATTGAATAACCGGTGCCAGTGAATCTTCATTTGGAGAGCAATTAAAATACAATGCTCCCCTTAAAAAATGATTGGTACTATCGCTCACAAAAAATTGCACTGACGAAGCTGCGTTGCCACCTATTTCATAAATCATTCCGGTAACATCTGCATTTGGTGTTACAATATAAGGGTCTATAGCATCTGCTTTTGCGGCATGTTTGTAAACCAACTTCTCAGTGTCTTTTGCATGCTTAAAAAAGTTGTTATTCAATTCTTTGTAACTCAAGTGAACCTTGGCGCTAAACTCAGGATACACTAAATCAAACCAACAAGGTTCTACCAGGCCAAAAGTATCTGATGCAACTGTTGCATAGGAAGGAATCTTAAAAGAGAAGGGACAATTTTCAGGAGAATAATCTTTGTATTCTTTTACCGGAAAGTCAATCCTAAAGTACCCTCTAGGCTTTGGATAGTAATTATTTTCGCAGGCATAAACGCTAAATAGCAAAACTAGTACAATTGCAATTACAGATATTTTAGCTGCTTTTATTTTCATCTTTTTGTTTTACTACCAAGGGATCAATTGTAATTTTTACTCTGTTTATTTTTCTAGAGTCGGCAGACTCAATCTTAAACTTAAATTGATTGTAATTTATTATTTCATTCTTAGAGGGTATTTTCCCACTCAACTCTAACAACATGCCGGCTAATGTATCTGCTTCGCCTAACACTTCTTCAAACTCATCTCTATCAATCTTCATTATTCGGCACATATCATTAATTAATGTCTTCGCTTCAAAAACATAATTATGCTCATCTAATTTTGAATATAAAGATTCGTCATCATCAAACTCATCACTCATTTCCCCTATAATTTCTTCCAACACATCTTCCAATGTCACTATGCCAGATGAACCACCATACTCATCAATGACAATTGCCAAGTGGCCTTTCTTCTCTTGAAACTCCGTAAGTAAATCATTCAACTTTTTGCTCTCAGGTACAAAATATGGCTTGCGCAATAATGAACGCCAATTAAAATCATCATTTTTATCTAAATGGGCCAATAAATCTTTAATGTGAAGTGTACCTATAACCTTATCAAAATTTTCTTGATAGATTGGAACGCGAGAATAACCCGCTTCCTCAATAGACTTTACTAGATCCTGAAATTTTGTTTCAACATCATATGAAATCACATCAGCTCTGGATTTCATTATTTGCTTAACATCAATGTCACCAAAATTTGCAATTCTTTTTAAAATCCTTTTTTCGTTAGCAGGAGTAGTTTGGTCAGACGTAATTTCAATAGCATGTTCTAAGTCATCAACGGTAACATCATATCCCTTCGATTTTAATCTTTTATCAACTATACCAGAAGTTGCCACAAGTAAATAAACAAATGGTTTTAATATTTTTTCTAATGCATTTAGCGGAACCGACATAAATCTGGCCCAACTTAATGCAATTTTAGTTGCATATACTTTTGGCATTACTTCACCGAACAATACAATTAAAAAGGTAACAGCTACAACTTGCAATGTTGTTGCCAACCAAGGGTAATCAGGAAATGCCAAGTATTTAATGGATAATAGTGTAGACAAAACAACTATGGCAACATTTACCACATTGTTTGAAATTAATAGTGTTGCAAGTAAACGTTTTGGGTCTCCCAGTAATTTATCTACAAGCTCATTGCTCTTATCAGAATTTTTGTCTTTTAACTTATCAAGCTGAACGGGATTGAGAGAAAAAAATGCGACTTCAGAGCCTGAGAACAGTGCTGAGCAGATTAATAAAAAAACTAATGCTAATAGTCCGAGAATTGCTTCCAATTAAGCGATTGTTGTGTTTTGCTGTGTTGAAGATAAAAAAAGGCCGGAAATAAAAGATTACTTCCGACCACATATTATTAAGAATTACCTAAAACGGTAAATCATCAGTTGGTGTAGCTCCAGTATTTGAAGCAGCAGCAGGTTGATTCCCTTGCTCATTACCAGCATTTGAATTATCTGACTTTTTACCAAGCATAGTTAAATTATCACCAACTATCTCAGTAAAATATTTCTTGTTACCATCTTTATCATCCCAAGAACGTGTTCTGATTTTTCCTTCTATGTAAACTGAATTTCCTTTTTTAAGATACTTGTCTGCAACTTCTGCAAGGCCACGCCATAATACAACGTTATGCCATTCTGTTTGCTCTACTCTGTTGCCGTCTTTGGTTTTATAAGATTCTGATGTTGCCAATGGAAATTTTGTAACCACTGCTCCACTTTCTAAATGTCTTGTTTCCGGGTCTTTTCCTAGGTTACCAACTAATATTACTTTGTTTACGCCTGCCATGATTTTGGTTTTTGAATTTAAATAATTTGATTTTTAGAGATTTATAATACAAAGGAAAGCATTTTTACAATGCAAGTTCTTTTTGTTGAAAAAATTTATGGATTAGCCTGGGCATTGGGTATTGCTCAATTTCTTCGTGATTGATTTTTAGATAATCCTTTTCTTCATATGAATGCTTGCTCACATCAATTTCTATAAATCTGGTTTTTAATATTTGATGCGACAATATATGTTTATGCTCATTTGATATTGTACGAATAACCGGCTGGCTTTTTTTAAAAAGGTTTTGGAAAAAATCAGATTGGGGAATATTCTTCAAGGCAATTCTTTTTTCAGATTCCAACAAGGGGAATTCAAACATATTTTTCCATATACCGGCCCCTTCTCTTTTTCTAATGATTATCTGCTCCTTTTTATTGTAAACAATAAAGTAGTAGAAGTACTTAGTTTTTGCCTTATTTTTTTTCTTCCTAATTGGTAATATGCCTGTTAAATTTTGATTGAATGCCTTGCAGGTTCTACTTACCGGACATTCTGTACATAAAGGATTATTTGGCTTGCAAATTAAAGCTCCTATTTCAATAAGTGCTTGATTGAAATCTCCGGGGTTCAACTTTGGCATTAATTTCTGCCCTTTTTCTTGAATGATCTTTTTACCAATTGCCTCATCTATAGATTCTTCAACTGCAAAATATCTGCTTAAAAATCTATATACATTCCCGTCTAAAGCAATTACCGGCTCATTAAATGCAATTGAACTAATGGCAGCTGCGGTATACGGCCCAATGCCTTTTAGTTTTAAAATCTCCCTATAGGTATTAGGGAATTCTCCCTTTAGTTTTATCTGAATATACCTAGCAGTATGGTGCATATTTCTTGCCCTGGAATAGTATCCTAAACCCTGCCACAACAGCAGTATATCTTGTTCGTTAGCAGTTGATAATGCTTGTAAATCAGGATATTTATTTATAAATTTGAGATAGTAAGGGAGGCCTTGTTCAAGTCTAGTTTGCTGTAAAATGATTTCTGAAACCCAGATGAAATAGGGATTAATAGGGGTTTCTCTAAATGGCAGATTTCTTTTATTAGCCTCGTACCAAGAAGATAATTTTTGATGAAATGTATTTTTAATTGGCTTTTTAACTTTGGATTCAATCATTTTGAATGTTAAAAATTTTTTAAAAACTGCATGCAATTTATATTCAATTTGTTATTACTTTACAGGCAAATGAAAATAAAGGGTCATAATAAGAAGGAAATTATACAAATAATTGAAAATCTGGCATAAAATATGCTCTAAAGGCAGAAAATGTGGCAAAACACTTTACTTATATTGCTGAATGCCATATATTTGCAATTACTTACAAGAATTAGTTTACATATAATTAATCCCTAACACGTTACAAAATGACAAAAGCAGAATTAGTAGCTGAAATTTCAACAAAAACAGGCATAGAAAAAGTGGCTGTTCAGCAGACAATCGAATCGGCTATGAAGCTTATAAGAAACTCCTTGGTAAACCGTGAAAACGTTTATTTAAGAGGTTTTGGAAGCTTTATTGTAAAGAAAAGAGCTCAAAAAACAGGTAGAATCATTACTAAAAATACTACCATTATTATCCCTGAGCATTACATTCCAGCATTTAAGCCTGCGAAAACGTTTACCGAAATGGTAAAAAGCTCGCACAAACCTGTGGCTAACGGTTAAATCTTAACAGTTGAATAAAAATACAAGGCTAATACAGTTATCCCTTGCGTTCTTAGCTGTTATTTTAGCTGTGGTTTTATTCTATGCCCCTGCAAGAAAAAATCTACTCAAATCTTCGAAACCATCTAAAGAAGCTGCCAAGTCAACTTCAGTAGAGGATTTTATTATTTCCGCTAAAGCAGATTTAAGCCCGGCCCAAATAAGCAATTTTGCAAATTGGGAATTGGCTTTAAATTCAGCCATCGAAACAGATAAAATAGCTTATTTAGATTCTTTGTCTACCGCTTGGAGTGTGCTCAAAAATCCTTATTTGGCAGCGCATTATTTAAAACAAAAGGCAAATCTAGATGCAAATAAGGAATCTTATTTGCGAAGTGGGCGTTTGTATTTCTTGGCATTTGAAACATTAAAAGATAGTTCTTTTAAAGATCAAAGCTTAAAAGAAGCTACGGCATTGTTCGAAAAAGTACAGGAAATAGACCCTAAAGATGATGATGTGAGATTGGAGTTAGCTTTATGCTACATTGAAAATCCAACCAACCCAATGCGAGGCATTAGTTTATTAAGACAATTAATAGACGAAAACCCTAAAAACGAAAATGCCTTATTTAATCTTGGAATTTTATCCATGCGTTCAGGTCAATTTGATAAAGCTATAGGTAGATTTGAGGAGATTCTGGCATTCTCACCAGAGAGAATTGAATTATTTCGCTATATAGCTCATTGTTATGAGCAAATTGGTGAAAAAGATAAAGCAATTGTTTATTTTAGCCGCTTCAAATCTAAGACGTCAGACCAAAGGCTTAGAGATGAGACAGATAGATATATTGAAAAATTAAAAGAAGAATAGATTTTTATGCCAAGCGGTAAAAAAAGAAAACGCCATAAAATGGCAACCCATAAGCGAAAAAAGCGTTTAAGAAAGAATCGACATAAGAAAAAGAAATAAGTCGATAATTAGTTTCTGGTTTAATTCTCCCTCTTTCTATTACAAATTACACGGGTTCAGTAAATTTTATTTAGCCTGAATCGGGATTGTTGTGCATGCTATCAATTAAGAATAAGACGCATAACATTTAAAAATACACCTCTTTTGGAGAGCGAATTAATAATAAATACAAAAAACAACCAGGTAAGTATTGCCCTGTTAGAAGAAAAACGTTTGGTAGAGCTAAATAGCGAACCGAAGGATAAAAGCTTTAACGTAGGTGATGTTTATTTAGGAAGAGTTAGGAAATTAATGCCTGGCCTAAATGCTGCATTTGTAGACATTGGTCACGATAAAGATGCATTTTTACACTACCTAGATCTAGGTCCTCAATTACAATCTTTAGTAAAATATACCCGCAATGTTTCAACAGGGAAACAAACAGAAAGTAGCCTTAACAATTTTAAGCTTGAACCGGATATCAACAAAAACGGTAAAATCAATCAAGTATTAAAACCAAAGCAGTGGGTTGTTGTGCAAATTGCAAAAGAACCAATTTCTACTAAAGGACCAAGATTGAGCAGTGAACTTTCCATTGCCGGTCGCTTCGTTGTGTTAGTGCCGTTTTCTGATACCGTTTCTGTTTCTCAAAAAATTAAAGGTGCTGAAGAACGCAACCGATTAAAAAGGCTTGCTATTAGCATTAAGCCAAAAAACTTTGGAGTTATATTAAGAACTGTTGCCACAGGAAAAAAGGTTGCAGAAATTGACAGAGATATACAGGATCTAGTCAAAAAATGGGATGCTTTATTTACCCAGATTAAAACTGCAAAGCCGCCACATCGCTTATTAGGGGAGCTTGACAGAACCTCAACTATATTAAGAGACATGCTTAATCCTAACTTTAATAATATTCATATTAATGATGAAACATTAGCTGATGACATTAAAGGGTTTATCCGAAACATTTCACCTGAGCAAGAAAAAATTGTAAAACTCTACAGAGGTAAAAAACCAATTTTTGAAGCCTACTCTGTTGACAAACAAATTAAATCCTTATTTGGAAAAACAGTAAACATGCCCGGTGGTTCATACTTAGTAATTGAACACACTGAAGCTATGCATGTAGTGGATGTTAATAGTGGTGGTCGAAAATCAAATCAAAACCTAAGCCAAGAAGAGCAAGCATTAAAGGTAAACATGAATGCTGCGAGAGAGATTGCACGCCAGTTAAGATTAAGAGATATGGGCGGTATTATCATTGTTGATTTTATTGACATGCACCGTTCTGAAAACAGAAAAGAACTTTATCATTTTCTAAAAGGTGAACTGAAAAAAGATCGTACCAAAACCAATGCATTACCTCCAACAAAATTTGGGTTGATTCAAATTACGCGCCAACGAGTTAGGCCGGAAATGAATATTAAAACCTTAGAAAAATGCCCAACTTGTGATGGTACGGGAGAAATGAAGGCTTCGATATTATTAATTGATGACATTGAAAATGTTCTTACCTATTGCATTAAAGAGCAGAATGAGAAAAAGCTTAAATTGAAAGTTCATCCATATGTGCATGCATATGTTACTAAAGGCTGGTTTTCTTCTATTAAAAAAAGCTGGAATAAAAAGCTAGGGCAAAAAATTGAGGTTCTTGCAGACAACTCCTATCATTTAATGGAATTCCGCCTATTTAGAAACAATGATGAAGAAATAAAAATTTAGTTATTTCGCTTTTCTTTAACAATTCCAATCTCCAATTTTCGTTTAAATTTGTTAGGAATTAATTTCCTCTAACAATATTATTTTTTGAGAATCGGCTTACATTTAGCTTTCTCACTGAGACTATAATTGTGCAATCAGAAAACGTTAAATATAAAACACCAATTAGAATATTTTGGATTCTCATCATCCTTTCTATTCTTTTCGTAGTTGGCCTATTATCAGCTACGGCATTTGGTGTATTTGGCAAATTACCAACGTTTGAAGAACTAGAAAGACCGGAAAGTAATCTGGCTAGTGAAGTTTACACTTCTGATAATGTTTTACTCGGAAAGTATTATAAAGAGAATCGTTCTAATGTTCGGTATGAAGATCTATCTCCGAATTTAGTTAATGCATTAATTGCCACTGAGGATATTCGTTTTGATGAACATCCTGGAATAGACTTAAGAGGCTTAGCAAGGGTTTTTGTTAAAACGGTAATCTTACAACAAGACGCTGGTGGTGGTAGCACCATTACTCAGCAGTTATCAAAAAATTTGTTCCATGACAGGCCTCAAAGCTTAATAGAAAGAATTAAACAAAAACTAAAAGAGTGGATAATATCTATTCGTTTAGAAAAAAACTATACCAAGAAAGAAATTATTGCCATGTACTTTAATGAAGTAGAGTTTGGGCATAATTCATATGGTATTCGTTCAGCATCAAACACATTTTTTTCTTGTAGTGAAAGTGAACTAAATATTCAACAGGCTGCTGTTTTAGTTGGGTTGCTAAAAGCACCAACTTATTATAGTCCTGTTAATAATAGAGAGAACCGATCTTTAATTCGTAGAAATACAGTTATAGGTCAAATGGAAAAGTACGAGTTCATTACAACGGAAGAGGCTGATTCACTAAAATTATTACCGCTTGAATTAAAGTATAAAGCACAATCACATACGGAAGGATTAGCAACTTACTTTAGAGAAGTATTGAGGCAAGAGCTAAATACCTGGTGCAAAGAAAATTTTAAAGGGAATGAGCCATATAACTTATACACTGACGGATTAAGGATTTACACTACTCTTGACAGCAGAATGCAAAAATATGCAGAAGAAGCTGCCCGTGAACATTTAGAAAGTCTTCAAAAAACGTTCTTTAAGCATTGGAAGAATCAAAATGCATTTAAAGAACAGCCCCAAATAATTGAATCTGCAATTAAAAACAGCCAACGTTACAAAAGCCTAAAAAATGCAGGGAAATCAAGAAAAGAAATTGATGAAATATTTAATACGAAAGACACCATTACCGTATTTACATATGATGGTGAAAAAGATACTTTAATCACCCCACTTGATTCTATCAAATACTATAAAAAATTCTTGCATCCCGGTTTTATGTCTATGGATCCAAAAACGGGACATGTAAAAGCATGGGTTGGTGGCGCAAACTATAAACACTTTCAATATGACCATGTTAGATACGGAAAAAGACAAGTAGGCTCAACTTTCAAACCGTTTTTGTACACTCTTGCCATGCAAGAAGGGTTTTCGCCATGTTACAAATTGCCTAACGTTCCCATAACTATTCCAGATCCACATACCGGTGAAGATTGGACTCCCAAAAATTCAGATGGTAAATATGGTGGAATGCTTTCATTAAAAGAAGCACTGGCCAATTCGGTAAATGTAATATCTGCCAATTTGATTAAGCAGTTTAGACCACAACCTGTGGTAGACCTTACTAAAAAATTGGGATTAACCAGCGAAATCCCTCCTTACCACTCTATTGCATTAGGCACACCTGATGTTTCTGTGTATGAAATGGTTGGTGCATACTCAACTTTTGCAAACAAAGGTGTTAGAACAGAACCTATTTTTATAACCCGAATTGAAGACAAAAATGGAATTGTATTGTATGAAAAAATTCCGAAAAAAATGGAGGTAATCAGTGAAGAAACTGCATACCTCATGCTAGAACTATTAAAAGGAGTGGTTGACCATGGTACCGGTGTTCGATTAAAACTAAAATATGGATTTACGCAAGCTATTGCAGGTAAGACCGGAACTACACAAAATCACAGTGACGGATGGTTTATGGGCATAACACCCGAACTAGTATCAGGAGTTTGGGTAGGTTGCGAAGATAGGTCCGTTCACTTTAGAAGTATTTCGTTGGGTCAAGGTGCAAACATGGCCTTACCTATTTGGGCGCTGTACATGAAAAAAGTGTATGCTGATAAAGATTTAAATATATCTCAAGAAGATTTTAGAGCCCCGGCACGTGAATTAGGCGTTGAGCTAGATTGCTCAAAATACGAAAACCAAAATGCGGGCACTTCAGAGGGAGAGCAGGAAGAAGAAGATGGTTTCTGGGACTGATCTGTTCTCCTAATTATCTATATCCATTCAATCATTTTTACTATTCAATAACAATGTTATTTTTACAATATTGATTGCATATTAATATTAGTAAAATGAATAAAGTTGTAAAAAATGCATCTGAAGCATTAAGAGGAATTGAAAGTAACATGACTTTAATGCTAGGAGGATTTGGTTTGTGCGGCATACCGGAAAACTGCATTAGTGAAATGGTAAAACTCGAAATTACCGGATTGACATGCATTTCAAATAATGCAGGTGTTGATGATTTTGGCTTAGGGTTACTACTTCAAAAACGTCAAATAAAAAAAATGATTTCTTCTTATGTAGGCGAAAATGATGAGTTCGAAAGACAAATGCTTAGTGGTGAACTGGAAGTGGACTTAATTCCTCAAGGTTCACTTGCAGAAAGATGCAGAGCAGGTGGAGCCGGAGTACCAGCGTTTTTTACACCAGCGGGCTATGGTACAGAAGTAGCAGAAGGAAAAGAAGTAAGAGAATATAATGGCAAACCACATATTTTAGAAACTGCACTTACCGCAGATTTTGCAATGGTTAAAGCCTGGAAGGGAGATACCAATGGGAATTTAATTTTTAAAGGCACTGCACGCAACTTTAACCCTGCCATGGCAATGGCTGGTAAAATTACTGTAGCAGAAGTAGAACATTTAGTTCAGCCCGGAGAATTGGATCCTAATTTTGTACATACACCCGGCATTTTTGTGCAAAGAATTTTCGAAGGAATTAATTATGAAAAGAGAATTGAACAACGTACTGTTCTACCAAAAAAATAAATTATGGCTTTAGATAAACATGGTATTGCTAAAAGAATTGCTCAAGAACTTAAAGATGGATGGTATGTAAATCTAGGCATAGGCATACCGACACTTGTTGCGAATTATGTTCCGCAAGGAATAAGCGTTGAGTTTCAATCTGAAAATGGAATATTGGGAATGGGTCCTTTTCCATTTGAAGGAGAAGAAGATGCAGATATGATTAATGCAGGAAAGCAAACCGTTACCCTACAACCCGGTGCAGCATTATTTGACTCGTCAACAAGTTTTGCAATGATTAGAGGCCAGCATGTTCAATTAACCGTATTGGGCGCCATGGAGGTTGCTGATAATGGAGACATAGCAAATTGGAAGATACCCGGAAGAATGGTAAAAGGCATGGGCGGTGCTATGGATCTTGTAGCATCAGCAGAAAACATTATCGTTGCAATGATGCATACAAACAAAAAAGGTGCTTCTAAACTTTTGAATAAATGCACACTTCCGATAACAGGGGTTAGTTGCGTTAAAAAAATTATTACCAACCTGGCTGTATTAGATGTAACCTCAAATGACGGATTTAAATTAGTTGAAACAGCACCAGGAGTGAGTGTTGATGATGTGATTAAGGCAACGGAAGGTCGACTAATTGTTGAAGGAGATATTCCTGAAATGCAAATTAGCTAAGTGTTAAATCTTTCCATCAACAAGAAAAATCTCCCCAATTTATTTTTTTGGATATTAATTATTGTAAACAGTTACCCTATTGTTTTCAATCAATATTTTTTAACGTTAGACGGACCAGCTCATTTGTACAACGCAAAACTGGTACTTCAAGTCTTGTTTGAAAAAAATGAACTCCTGAATTACTTTTATGATTTTAACACTTACCCTGAACCAAATTTAACCGGACATGTGTTGATGGAATTATTGCTTACAGTATTTCCTCCTTGGCTTTCAGAAAAAACAATTCAGCTCATATACATCTTTGGGTTCCCTCTAAGTTTTTATTACTTTCTTAAGGGGTTAAACAAAGACTTAGGTTTTAAGTACATTTATTTCTTTCCATTTATTTACGCCTTCACATTTGTAATTGGGTTTTATAACTATTGTTTATCTCTCATATTATTTTTCATATGCTTATCGCTTTGGAACTCATATTTAAAAAATCAGACTAGTAACAGAATATTTGCGCTGGCTCTTTGCCTGCTCCTATTATATTTCAGTCATGCACTGGTATTTTTATTCTGCGTATTGACAATTACTACAGTCAGTATAAGCTGGAGCATTTCTAACCCAATTCCCAAATGGTATAAGTCCATTTTTCTAAAAATAGCGCTGGTTTCATGGCCCGGATTAATTTTGATTGTTTCGTTTTTATTTAACAAAAGAGATGTAAACGAAGTATACTTTATCCCATTTAATGAACTGGTTAAGTGGGTATATACTCTGAAACCAGTTGTTGCCTATGGTAAAATCGAAGTTATACTAACAACAATACTATTTGTCATTTATTTAATTTCTGCCATTGCAAAATTAATTCATAGGGTAAAAACAGAATCATTTAGAATAAACTTTAAGTCAGATAGCTATCTCTTATTGTTTTTGGTATTTGGAGTATTAATTTTTGTTATTCCAGACAAATTAGCTTCGGGAGGATATGTTACTATGCGATTAATAATGTTCACCTTTTTCTTTCTAACAATCTGGATATGCGCTCAAACTCAAAAAAACTGGATTGACACTTGCTCTTTGATAATTATCCTTGGAATAGTTTCAGCATTAAATTTCAGACATTTTAATGGTTATGCAATTACAAATAAAGAAATAAAAGAACAGCAAAGTTGCTTATCTCATATTAAACCAAACTCAACTTTGTTACCATTAAATTATAGTAAGCACTGGCTTCAAAGCAATATGTCTAATTATTTAGGTACAGAATTTCCATTATTCATTCTAGATAATTATGAAGCCAGCCACAAACCATTTCAATTGCACTGGAAAAAAAATAGAAATCCTTATGAACTGGTTGGCTCATTTGCAGGCCACCCCCCTTTATGTGCTAATATTTCAAATTTTGAAACGGTAACACAAAAATCAATCGATTATATTATGACATGGAAAATGCCGCCAAATTTAAATGATAGCTGTACAAATTCATTGAGACACAATATCACAAATGATTATGATACTGTGTTTGTTTCTCATTCTAAAAAACTAGTTCTATTTGAAAAAAGGGTTATTAGTCAATTTTAAGGCTAAAAAATTGGTGAAAAAAGCCATTACCAATCCATTCAAAAACGCTCAATTTGCCCTGGTTTTTTAAAAATTGCCAATTAAAGAGCATTTATATTCAAAATTAGCCCTTTACACACATAATTGTATTGAAAATTGGCAACTTTTTTTGCTTAAAACAATATAAAAGAACTAGCTCTATTTTATATTTTAACCCCCTGAACAAAAAAATTAACGTGGTAAATTTTAATACACTTTCAATTGTCATTCCTTGTTATAACGAGGCCAATACAGTTCATGAAATTTTGGACAAAGTTTTGGCTGTGCAATTAATAAACGGAATACAAAAAGAACTCATTTTGGTAAATGATTGCTCTACAGATGGAACTGCTGAAGCTTTAAATAAATATATAGCCGACCACCCTCAAGAAAAAATGGTTCTTTACAATCATAAAAAAAATAAAGGGAAAGGTGCGGCAATTCATACCGGAATTAGAGAAGCTAAAGGAGATTATATAATTATACAAGATGCGGATTTAGAATATGATCCCAATGAATACAATAATTTAATAAAACCTATTACAGATGGATTTGCTGATGTAGTTTATGGTTCTCGTTTTATGGGTGGAGAACCACATCGGATTTTATTCTTCTGGCATTCTATAGGTAACCAGGTATTAACTTTTTTATCAAACATGCTTTCAAATCTAAACCTAACAGATATGGAAACATGTTATAAACTTTTCAAAAGAGAAATTATACAAAACATAGACTTGTACGAAAACAGATTTGGTTTTGAACCTGAAGTCACAGCAAAAATTTCTAAAATACCCGACATTAGAATTTATGAAGTTGGTATTTCATACTATGGCAGAACGTTTGCAGAAGGAAAAAAAATCAATTGGAAAGACGGTTTTCGAGCAATTTATTGTATTATAAAGTATAATTTGTTCTAATGACAGAAATCAAATCTTTTGATTATAAAGAGGATGATGTAGAGGGACTGGCTACGCTCGAGTCTATTGCAAATGCAGATAAGCTAAACGAATGGATGTATAATGAAGTTGCGCCTTATGCATCAGGTAGAGTACTTGAAATTGGCAGTGGCATTGGCAACATCTCCAAATTTTTCATAATAAATAATTGGGATATCACTTTAACAGATATTAGAGATCACTACTGTGATAAGTTAAGGGATCGATTTAGCGATCATTCTAACTTAAGAGAAGTGAGAAATATTGATTTAGTTCATGCCAATTTCGAAAATGAGTACCCTGACATCTTAAATAGCTTTGATTTTATTTTTGCTCTCAATGTAGTTGAGCACATAGAAGAGCATGAATTAGCACTAGCTAATGCTAAAAAACTTTTAACTAAAGAAGGGAAAGTATTTATTCTCGTTCCTGCATTCCAAACTCTTTACAATCAATTTGACAAAGAATTATATCACTACAGAAGGTATAATAAGAAGTCATTGCGTTCGGCAATGTCAAATGCAGGTCTTACTAATCAAAAATCATTTTATTTTAATGCAGCCGGCATACCTGGCTGGATTTTATTTGGAGGAATATTGAAACACAAAATCATTCCTTCTGAACAAATGAAATTATTTAATAAGCTCGTTCCGATATTTAAAATACTAGACAAAGTATTGTTCAAGAAAATAGGCCTATCAGTGATTACGGTAGCATCCAAATAAAAAAGGGACTGAAAATTAATTCAATCCCTTTTCTTTTTATCTACAAGCTTTCTTAATGAAGTACTATTCTCTCCACCTTGCGGGCATCCTTATTCTGAACTATTATAAAGTATATGCCTTTAGGTAAACTGCTCAAATCATATCTATGCTGATTTGCTCCAAGTGTTGCAGTTTCATTTACTGCATGCACTACTCTACCAGTCATATCTCTAAATTCTACAACAATTCTTTGCTCTTCATCAGCAAAGTAATTCAGATTAATTGCTCCATCAGTAGGATTAGGATAAACCATAATGGACCAATCATTATTTTCATCATTAGAAATTGCACTAGAATTCTTAGCATTACTACATGTAATTGTAGCAAAACAGAATATTGAACTAGAAGAACCTGTTTGGTCAGTAACTTGAACAAGGTATGTACCAGCAGGTAAATTAGTAGCTGTTTGGGTTGTTTGCGGTGGATTAGTATTCCAGAAATAATTATATGGAGGTACACCACCTGTAACATTCACCGTTACAGTTCCAGTATTCGTTCCACAGGTAATTACACTTCCTGTAGTTGAACATACTAATGGACCACCAACTGGTAAATAATAACCAAAGTCTTGCGTTAAGTCTATTGGTGCACCTGGCGTCAATGCAGTATTCGTTGTATTTCCTCCAGTTGTGTTGTTTAATCCATCTAATGGAGTACCTGTACCATCCAATACCATCACTTGATAATCACCCATTGGTAAATCAGTGAACAAGTATCCGCCATTCGAATCTGTTGTATCTATATAAACAACGTCATCTGCTGTACCTAATATGCTATCAGGCCCATACCAAGTTAGCTCAACTATTACTCCGGCAAATCCAGTATTACCATCATCTTGCAGACCATTATTATTTAAGTCTTCCCATACATAATCACCAATCGTTCCTGTTCCAATGTATCCAGCATCAATGGTAGTCACATCTGTATTACCTACCGTAAAGGTTGGTGTTGTGCCTGGGCCATTGCTGCCATCTACTTGTGAACCTGATGGGTTATATACTGTGGTTGTGCACCCCGGTACAGAACCAAACGTTACGTAATAATCTCCCGGTAAAACACCGGTAAACATGTACATGCCTGTTGAGTCTGTTACCGTTGAGCCTATTAAAGCGCCAGTATTATCATGTAATGTTACACTTACGCCACTTAATGGTAATTCTCCGGCATCAAATAATCCATTTCCATTTAGGTCTTTCCAAGCAAAGTCTCCAACTGTAACTCCATTTACATATCCAAAGTCTTGCGTCAAGTCTATTGGTGCACCTGGTGTCAATGTAGTATTGGTTGTATTGCTGCCTGTAGTAATACTGTATCCATCTAATGGAGTACCTGTACCATCAAGCACCATCACTTCAAAGTCTCCCATTGGTAAATTAGGGAATAAATATCCGCCATTAGCATCTGTGGTATCTGTTGAAACAACATCATCAGCCGTACCTAAGATTCCATCAGGTCCCAACCATGTCAATTGTACTACTACTCCTGCAAATCCAGTATTGCCATCATCTTGAAGGCCATTATTATTTAAGTCTTCCCAAACATAGTCTCCTATGGTTCCTGTACCTAAATAACCCTGGTCTATTGTTAATACATCTGTATTGGCCACCGTAAAGGTTGGTGTTGTACCAGGTCCATTTGAGCCATCTACTTGTGAACCACTTGAGTTATATACTGTATAACCATAACCCGGAACAGATCCGAATGTTACGTAATAATCACCGGGAAGTACATCTGTAAATAAATATGCTCCTGTTGAATCAGTTACCATCGTTCCAACTATTGCTCCTGTACTATCATGTAATGTTACTGTTACTCCTCCCACAGGAATTTCACCGGCATCAAATATTCCGTTTCCATTTACATCTATCCAAGTAAAGTCTCCAACATTTACACTGTCTACATATCCAAAGTCTTGTGTTAAGTCTATTGGTGCACCAGGTGTTAATGATGTAGTTGTTGTATTTCCACCCGTTGTATTGGTTAAACCGTCTAACGGTGTTCCAGGGCCATCCATTACCATTACCTCAAAGTCTCCCATTGGTAAATTCGGGAATAAATATCCGCCATTTGCACCTGTAGTATCGGTTAACACTACGTCATCTGCCGTACCTAATATTCCATCAGGTCCTAACCATGTTAATTGTACAACCACACCAGGTATTCCTGTATTGCCATCATCTTGAAGGCCATTATTATTTAAGTCTTCCCATACATAGTCTCCTATGGTTCCAGTTCCTAAATAACCCTGGTCTATTGTTAATACATCTGTATTGCTTACTGTAAAGGTTGGTGTTGTGCCTGGGCCATTTGAACCATCCACTTGAGAACCACTAGGATTATAAACAGTATATCCATAACCCGGAACCGAACCAAACGTCATATAATAATCACCGGGAAGTACATCAGTGAATAAATACCCTCCGGTAGAATCTGTTACCATTGTTCCAACTACTGCGCCTGTACTATCATGTAACGTCACTGTTACCCCTCCTACTGGAAAATCTCCAGCGTCAAACAATCCGTTTCCATTTACATCTATCCATGTAAAGTCTCCAACATTTACTGACTGTACATATCCAAAATCTTGTGTTAAGTCTGTTGGTGCACCCGGTGTTAATGATGTAGTTGTTGTATTTCCACCTGTTGTGCTGGTTAAACCGTCTAACGGTGTTCCAGTACCATCCATTACCATTACTTCAAAGTCTCCCATCGGTAAATTCGGGAATGAATACCCGCCATTGGCATCTGTAGTATCGGTTAACACAACGTCATCTGCGGTACCCAATATTCCATCAGGTCCTAACCATGTTAACTGCACAACTACACCAGGTATTCCGGTATTTCCATCATCTTGTAAGCCATTATTATTTAAGTCTTCCCATACATAATCTCCTATGGTTCCAGTTCCTAAATAACCGGCATCTATAGTCAACACATCTGTATTGCCTACCGTAAAGGTTGGTGTTGTGCCAGGACCATTTGACCCATCCACTTGGGAACCACTAGGATTGAATACCGTATTTGTATAACCAGGTACTGAACCAAACGTTACATAATAATCACCAGGAAGAATATTTGTAAATAGATACATTCCTGTTGAATCTGTTATAATCGTGCCTATAATAGCTCCAGTGCTATCATGTAAGTTAACTGTAACGCCTCCTACTGGTATTTCACCGGCATCAAATAAGCCGTTTCCATTTACATCTATCCAGGTAAAGTCTCCAACATTTACACCACCTATATATCCAAAGTCTTGTGTTAAGTCTGTTGGTGCACCCGGTGTTAATGATGTGGTTGTTGTATTTCCTCCAGTTGTGCTAGTCAATCCGTCTAACGGTGTTCCAGGGCCATCCAATACCATTACTTCAAAATCTCCCATTGGTAAATTAGGGAATAAATATCCACCATTGGCATCTGTTGTATCGGTTAACACAACATCATCTGATGTACCTAATATTCCATCAGGTCCTAACCATGTTAATTGAACAACCACACCCGGTATGCCTGTATTACCATCATCTTGTAAGCCATTATTATTTAAGTCTTGCCATACATAATCACCTATTGTTCCTGTTCCTAAATAACCGGCATCTATGGTCAACACATCTGTATTATTTACTGTAAAGGTTGGTGTTGTGCCCGGACCAATTGAACCGTCTACTTGAGAACCACTAGGGTTAAATACAGTATTTGTATAGCCTGGTACAGAACCAAATGTTACATAGTAATCTCCAGGTGCAACATTCGTAAACAAGTAATTGCCTAACGAATCAGTAACTGCAACATCCACAATAGCACCTGTACTATCATGCAAAGTAACCGTAACTCCACCTAATACAGGTTCACCAGCATCATATAATCCATTTCCATTTAAATCAATCCATGCTAAGTCACCTACACTCGCACAAGTACTAATATCTACATTAATAGTTGCACTAGCTGTACATCCATTTGAATCAGAAACTGTAAGCGTGTATAATCCTGAATTTGCAAGTGCTCCAATAAATTGTGGATTCTGAACATTTGATGCATACCCCGGGCCAACCCATGAATAACTCGCATAACCATTAGCAGCTGTTAAACTAACCAGTTCTCCTGGGCAATGAGGTCCACTTGTACTTACTGCAGGAGGAATTACTACTGAAGGCTGAGCAACTGATGTTGCCGCAAATTCAGTACAACCATTTGCATCTGTAATTACAACAGAATAATTTCCTGGTACAAGATTATTGATTGTTTGAGTAGTTGCTCCGGTATTCCATAAATAGCTATATGGTGCAGTTCCTCCAGCAGCGTTTGCACTAGCAGCTCCATTATTAATTCCATTACATGTAACGTCTACAGATGCTATACTAACCACTAATAATGGAGGTTCGGTAATGCTTCCACCATTAAATATAGTTACACAACCTAGTGAATCAGTAACCGTTACAGCAAATGGTCCTGCAGACAATCCACTAATATCTTCCATTGTAGATCCATCATGCCACAGATATGAATAAGGTGCTGTTCCACCTGTTACAGTAATATCTACTGCTCCATCATTGCCTCCTTTACAAGTAACATTGGAAATTACTCCTGTTACATTTAATGGCGTGCTGCTTCCACCAACAACTGCACTAGCTGCAGATGTACATCCGTACTGATCTGAAACAGTAACTACATATGTTCCTGCACTTAATCCGGTAGCAGTAGGATTGAACTGAGGGGGATTCGTGCTCCACATAAATGAATATGAAGGAGTACCACCACTTACAGTAACGCTGGCTGTACCATTATTTACACCTGCACAAACTACATCCGTTGAAGAAGTAGATAATACGATAGGTGCTGGGTCAGTAATTATAACACTATTTGTTATTGAACAACCATTACCCGTTACAGTTACATAATATGTACCTGCAGATAAATTGCTAATATCTTCTGTAGTTGCTCCATTGCTCCATAAGAAAGTTGCCGGACCACCAGATATAATTGTTAAATCAATATCAGCATTATTATCACCTGCACATCTATTATCTGTTGCTATTATTGAGAAATCAACACCAGCAATAATTGGAATTTTAACGCATTCTGTTTTCTGACAACCATTGGCATCAATTATAGTAACAAAGTTACTTCCGCCCACAAGGCCGGATGCAGTTGCACTTGTTTGTCCATTACTCCATACAAACGTATAAGGCTGAGCACCACCCGAAGGAATAATAGTTGCCGAACCATTTTGATTTCCACAAGAGTCAGAGCTCAGAACTTGATAAGTACAACTCAAACTATCAGGCTGAGTTATGGTTACGCTAGCTGTTGAACTACAACCATTGAAATCGGTTACTGTTACAGTATAAGCTCCAATATCTAAGAATGTTAAACTATTATTCAATTGGCCATTAGACCATTGGTAAAAATACGGGAACATGCCACCACTAGCAGAAACACTTGCAGATCCATTTGCCAATCCATAACACGCAATGTTGCTTGATGTAGTTACTAAGGCTATTGCAGCAGGCTCATCCACCGTTGCCGTGGCTTCATAAGAACAGCCATCGACATCTGTAATAGTTACCGTGTATGTACCCGCCACTAAATTAGTTGCCATAGGCGTTGATTGCCCATCACTCCATTGGAATGTATAAGGCGGTACTCCACCAGTAACATTTGCCACACTGATATTTCCATCACTTCCGCCATTACAAGTTGCGTCTGTAACTACTGGCAATGTAACTGGTCCACCTGGGTCAGCTACAGTTCCATAACATTCTGTAGTACATCCATTGGCATCTGTAATAATAACTGAGTAGGTTCCACCGGCTAAACCAGTTGCAATTTGATTTGTTTGTCCATCACTCCACACATAAGAGTAAGGAGCAGTTCCACCAAATACATTAGCGATTATCGTTCCATTTGCCTGTCCACATGTTGCATTCGTACAATGTGTGTTACATGACATAGGAGGAGTTGAAGTAACCGTAACAACTACTGATAATACACATCCGTTTGCATCAGTAACCTGTACAACATAATTACCAGGAGCTAATCCCATTGCTGTTGCTGTTGTTTGTCCATCGCTCCACATATAAGAATATGGTGCTGTTCCACCAGAAACGGAAATAGTTACATCTTGATTAGAACCGGCACATGCACTTCCTGCTTGTTGAATTACATAAGAGAATGGAGCAGGATCTACAATCATTGCCATGCAAGTTGTTGAACAACCTTGTCCATCAGTTATAGTCACAAAATATGTTCCAGCTGCAAGACCAACAGCCGTAGCTGTAGTTTGTGTAGGCTGCGTACTCCAAGAATAGGTATAATTTCCATCACCACCGCTTGCAACTACTGTTATAGAACCATCAGAGAATCCAGCACAAGTAGGAGATATCATTGTATCAATAACACATGAAAGTGTACCACCCGGTAGTAGAATAACTGTATCTATTACTGTGCAATTATTCGCATCCATTACGGTAACAATATATGATCCGCCTCCCAGCCCAGAAATACTTGAGCTATTTGCTCCAGTACTCCATAAATATGAGTATGGTGCAGTTCCACCACTTACTGATACTTGAGCTGTTCCATTATTAATTCCACATGATGGATTTGTAAATGTAGCATTAGTTGTAAGGGCATTAGGTGCAGATAAAATTACATTACAAGTAGCTATACATCCATTTGCATCTATAATTGTAACATCATAAGAACCTGCAGACAAATTGCTCAAAGTGGCGGTTGTATCACCCGTATTCCATAAGTAAGAATAAGGCGCAACTCCTCCAGAAATTACCGCTGTAACAACACCAGTTGAATCTCCATTACATAGAATTGGAGCGTCAATGCTTATTCCACAGCCTAATGGTGCTGGGTCAATCACTTTAATACATTTCACAACTGAACATCCTAAAGAATCTGTTATAGTTACAAAATATTGTCCGGCATTTAATCCGGTAATTGTTGCTGTCGTTTGAACCGGTACTGTACTCCAGCTAATGCTATATCCTGTTGTACCCGGAGTACCACCTGTTGGAGTAATTGTTATACCTCCATTACTACCACCATAACATGTTGGATTCAATACTACTGAAGTACATGATAATGAATCAGGTTCAATTAATGTAACGTTAGCACTATTTGTACAACCGTTATAATCAGTAACAGTTACTGTGTATGTTCCTGCACCAACAGAACCTAAGACTGAACCACTAACACCAGTATTCCATACATAATTATACGGAGCTGTACCGCCAATTGGTGAAACAGAAACTGAACCATCAGTACCTGCATAACAACTAGGGTTATTTGAAAAAAGTGCTAATTGAATTGCAAGAGGCTCTGAAACAATAACCGGTCCGGCTATTGCAGAACATCCATTTACATCCGTTATGATTACAGTGTAACTACCTGCTGTTAATCCAGTAGCAATTTGTGTAGACTGACTATCACTCCATAAATAGTTGTACAATCCTGTTCCGCCAAGGGCCTGAACCGTTGCCGTTCCATCATTACCTCCATTACAAGTAACATCCGTTCCAGACGTAAAGCTAAATATTGCAGTAGGTTCATTAATATTAATAAGACCTGTTGCTGTACAACCACCCATATCTGTTACAACTAATGTATATGCACCACCAATCAAGTTAGTTATTGGATTTCCTAAACCTGCAGTGTCACCATTTAGATCTAACCAAACATAAGTATATGGTGCAGTACCACCATTTACGGTTGCTGTTGCTGTTCCGCTGCTATCAGAGCTACAAATTGCATCTGTTCCAGTTATATTTACAGTTAAATTACCCGGCTGAGTAATCACTATAGTTTCAGAAACTACACAATTATTTGCATCGGTAACAGTAACAACATTTGAACCCGAGTTCAATCCAGTAGCTGTAGCTGTTGTTTGCCCATTACTCCATAAATACATATAAGGAGGTGTGCCTCCACCAGCAGTTATAGCAGCATAACCTAATCCACCAACACATGGAATATTCATTAAGCTATCAACTGTAATGGCAAGTGGGCTTGAAGGACCGCCAACCATAATACTATCTGAGTAGGAACAACCATTTTGGTCTGTTACCAGCACGGTGTACATCCCAGGTGATAAACTCACGGCTGAAGATGAAAATTGCTGAGGTGAAGTGTTCCACATGACTACATAAGGAGCAGTTCCTCCTGAAATATTGCTTATGGATGCAGTTCCATCTGCAAATCCGAAACATGTTACATCTGCACTAGTAAGTGGATTTGCCGACAGAGCACCTGGCTCAGAAATAACGATACCCGTGATATTAACAGAACAACCATTTGCATCTGTAACAGTTACACTGTAGCTTCCTGCAGCTAAATTAACAGCTGTCATTGCAGATTGACCATCACTCCACGCAAATGCATATGGTGCAGCACCTCCACTAGTCGTAACAGTTGCTGAACCATCAGAAAGGCCATTACATGTTACGTCTGCAACCGAAACCGAAGTTTGCAATGCAGGTGGGTTGACAATAGTAATTGTTTTAGAAACAGTACACCCATTTGCATCGGTAATTAACGCGGTATAATTTCCAGCCGATAATCCTATAGCTGTAGCAGCTGTTTGAACAGGGTTCGTACTCCATAAATATGTGTATGGAGCAATTCCACCGCTAGCAGTAACCGTAGCTGTACCTGTGCTATCATTATGACAAGCAATTGGAGTTGTTGAATCAACACAAGTTAAAGGAGCAGGTTCTGTTAAGGTAACAGAACATATTGTTGTACATCCATTAGCATCAGTTACAATAACTGAATACATGCCAGCACCTAAATTATTAACAATTGCAGTATTTTGAATTGGGTTTGTGCTCCAAGTATATGTATAAGGTGCTGTGCCCCCAGTTACATTAACCTGTAATTTACCATTTGTATTTCCGTAACATAAAATACTATCGAGCACTGAAATACTGCAACTCATAGGATTAGATTCATTAACCGTAACATTACTCATTATAGAACATCCGTTCACATCAGTAACAGTCACATCATATGAACCTGCTATTACATTTGTAAGTGCCGGACCAACCTGCCCATTGCTCCACAAATAACTATATGGTGCCATTCCACCTGTTGCAAATACAGTTGCACCTCCATCATTACCTCCAGCACAACTTACATCCATAATAGATGCGCTAACATTCAATCCGCTAGGTGCTGTTAAGTATATTATTGCAATCATAGCACATCCGTTATTATCAACAACAGAAACATAATATATACCAGCTCCTACATTAAATAAATCTTCACCTGTTGAGCCATCGGACCATAAGAATGTATATGGTGCAGTTCCACCTGCTACTAATAGATTAATTGAACCGTCCATTGCACCATTACATGTTGGATTACTTGGAATGTATAATGCAATTAATTCAGATGGCTGTCTAATATTCACTGTTGAAATAGCCGTACATCCACCAGCATCTGTTACGGTTACAGTATAAAAACCTGAGGTCAAACCTGTAACATAACTGGTAGTTTGAATTGGAGAAGTGCTCCATGCATAAGTATATGGTCCAGTACCACCACTTACAGCAACAGAAGCAGTTCCATCCATACCACCCTTACAACTTACATTATGCTTACTTGTAGTTAATGTAAGCGCACCAGGCTGAGCAAGGGTAAATGATTTAATTATTGTACAACCATTATTATCTGTAATTGTAACTGTATAATTTCCTGCAGGTAATCCGCTAGCAGTAGATGTTGTCTGAACTGGGGTTGTACTCCATACATAAGTATAAGGTGCAGTACCTCCAATTGGATTCACAGTAATTGCACCAGTAGTTTGACCATTACAAGGAATTGCAGTAATTGTAGAAGTACATGACAATGAATCCGGTTCTGTTATGGTAATATTTCCAATTTTAACACAACCATTTGCATCAGTAATTTGTACTGTATAAGGACCAGCAACTAATCCGTTTGCCGTTTGAGTCAATTGACCATTACTCCATAAGTATGAGTAAGGAGCGGTTCCACCCGTAGGCATTGCTGTTGCGCTACCATCACTTCCGCCTGCACACGTTACATTAGTAACATTGGCAGTCATTTCTAACAATAATGGTTCTGTAATTGTATAAATTGCAAATGCTGTACAGTTTCCAGAGCCCGTTACTGTAACATTATACGTTCCCGCAGGTAATGATTGTGCAGTCATTGTTGTTTGACCATCACTCCACAAATATGTATATGGTCCACCATTACCACCGCTTGGTGTTACAGTTATTGAACCTGTTGATGATGCATTACATGATGCATTCGTTATTACAGCTGATAATACAATTGGACCAGGTTCATTAATTACATAAGAATTAGTATAAACACAGCCTACGCTATCTGTAATAGTTACTGCGTAAGTACCTGCAGATAGTCCGCTATTGTTCATTGTGGTATTACCATTACTCCATAATATTGTATATGGCATTACACCACCACTAATTGCTAAATTTATTTCACCATCATTTCCGCCATTACAAGTTACATTCGTTAAAGTTTCTGACACAACAATAGCAGGATTTTCATTAACGGTTTCAGTAATTGTAGTAATACATCCTGCAGCATCTGTTATGATTAGCGTATACATTCCAGGGCCAAGATTTGATGCAACACTAGTAGTTTGTGTTGGAACTGTATTCCAGGTATAACTGTATGGTGGTGTACCTCCACCAGCTACATTTACAATAATTTTACCATCGTTAGCACCTGCACAATTTACATCTTGAACAAATATATTATAGCTTAATGCTTGAGGTTCAATTATTGTTCCACTACATACCGTGCTACAACCATTGTCATCTGTAACTGTTACAGTATAAGTACCAGCAGTTAATCCGGTATTAACGGCATCTGTTGCACCATTGCTCCATACATAAGTATATGGTGCTGTACCACCTGAAATAACCGCTGTAAGTTTACCATCATTTCCACCAGGACAAGTTATCGGACTTGTTATCATCTGACAGAATAATTGCTGGGGTTGTGTTATAGTAACTACCACATTCGTTACACACCAGTTTGAATCAGAAACTTGAGCTGTATAAGTTCCCGGTGCTAATCCACTTATTGAATTAGCTGTATCAGGATTTGACAAAGGATTCCAAATCACAAGATATGGTGGAATACCTCCTATTATTTGAGTTATAGTTGCAGTACCATCGTTAGCTCCATTACAAGAAACATTTGTTACGCTTGCAGAAGCATCTAAAAGTGCAGGCTCTAAAATATCGAACGATTTCACTTTTGTACAACCTACTGCATCAGTAATTGTTACTTGATAATTTCCAGCCATTAAACTAAATGCCGTTTGAGTCGTTTGAACCGGAGTTGAATTCCAAGAATACGTGTATGGTCCTACACCCCCAGAAACAAATACTGTGGCAGTACCATCATTACTTCCATGACATAGAACGTTTGACTGAGAAGTACCAGCTACAATTGGAGGATTCTCAGAAATGATAATCTGCATTTCAACAGTACATCCTCTATTATCTGTAACCGTTACCGTATAAGGTCCTGCAACTAAACTAGAAATATCTTCGCTTGTTGCATTATTACTCCATATATAAGTATAAGGAGCAGTACCACCAGAAACCGTTAAGTCTATTGAACCGGTAGATTCTCCAAAACATAAAACATTAACATGTGTTTCTGTAACAATAATTTGAGGAGGTTCTGGTAAGAATACTCCAGTTATTGTTGAACAACCATTACCATCAGATACATAAACTGTATAAGTACCTGTAGGCATATTATTCACCGTATCGCCAACAGCAATAGTATCTGTTCCATTTAAAACCCACGTGTATACATAATTTCCATTTCCTCCAAATGCTGTCGCAGCCAACACTCCATCATCAGCTCCAAAGCATGTAATGCTGTCTTCAATAGCAGCAAAAGCCAACATTTGATTAGGCTCTAAAACAGTAACCGTACAACTTGCTGAGCATCCCAACGCATCTGTAACCACAGCCGTATATGTTCCTGCTGATAAATTAGTTGCTGTTTCTGCAGTTGCACCACCAGGGCTCCAAGAATAGGAATATGGAGCAGAGCCTCCACTAACAGCTACAGTTGCACTTCCCGTGCTGCCACCAAAACAATCAACGCTGTCTTGAGTACAAACAACTAATGGCAATGCATTTACTGAAACTACAACTGAGTCTGAAACAGAACATCCATTTGCATCAGTAGCAGAATAAGTTAAATTAAATGCACCGCTACTCGTTGCCGCAAATGTTGGGTTTTCAATATTAGTCGCATCTAATTGTACAACATCACCTGTCCATGTATGTGTATATGTTCCTGATCCACCTGAAGGATTACCATTCAATTGAACCGGAGTACCCTCACATGTGTTTGCAGGATTCGGATTAACACTAGCCATCATATCAGATAAAATAGTTATGGTTGCAGTATCTGAAGCAGAATTACCACATTCATCTGTAAATGTTATTCCAACTTTATTCTCTCCTACATTTGCACAAGTAAATGTTAAGGTAGCAGGAGTAATTGTAAATGGAGGTAATAAGCTTCCAGTAGTACAATTATCTGTTGTACCCGCATCTAATAATGAACTTGCAATACTAACAGAGCCACTGGCACCAATTACTAATGAAGTATCATGTAATGCAACTACAGGATCGATTGTATCATTTACATTGAATGTTTGTGAAACACTGCTAGAATTTCCGCATGAATCTGTAAATGTCCATGTTCTTATTAACGTAAAGTCATGTGGACAAGAACCAGTTATTGTTGAATCTGTTGGCATAACTGTAATTGAATCACCACAATTATCAACAGCAGTTAACATCATAGGGTTAGGTATATCACTAGCACACTCAAAGTCTTTTCCAACCGGAGCTGCCGGTGGAGTTGGTGCGATACTATCATTAACAATTATGTTTTGTGATACTGAAGCAGAATTACCACAAGAATCTGCAAATGTCCAAGTTCTTACCATTGTCATCTGATTAGAACATCCGGTGTAAGGTAATATCATTCCAGTTGGACTAACAGTGAATGAATCTCCGCAATTATCTAAAGCTGTTAAAGTAGTAGGTGCCGGAATATCAGAAACACAGGCTACCGTTATATCAGCAGGAGCCGCTGCCACAGGGGCAATACTATCATTTACTATAATAGTTTGTGATACTGAACTTGAATTACTACTATTATCTGTAAACGTCCATGTTCTAATCATTGTAAATTGATTTGAACAAGTACCAGGTATCATCATACCACTTGGACTAGAAGTTATTGCGCCATCGCAAGCATCTGTAGCAGTTAAATCAACTGGTGCAGGAATATCAGTAGCACAGGCAACAGTTATATTTGCGGGTGCTGCTGGAGCGACAGGGGCAATAGTATCTAATACTGTTACTAAAGCAGTGCAAGTAGATGAGTTACCACTATTATCTACAACGGTTAATGTTACAACATTTGTAGTTGATTCAACTTGGCTGCTAAATCTAACGTTATCTACATAAATTGCTTCGTTACCGGCATTTGCTATTAATGAAACTCTTAATTCAGCAGTAGTGTGTCCGCTTAAATCACCGGTCAATGTCATCCAAGAACCTTCTATTCCCAAACCATCAATATCTACACCAGTGGTATTTATAAGATCTAACTCCGTTGCATCTTCAAATACAACATAAATTCTTAATGCATCTGAGGTTTCCCAACCAGTAGCTGCCACAAATAAATCAATGGAAACTTCAGCACTATCTAATCCAGCTACATTCACTATATCCAATGAGGTTTCCATTTCACCATCTGTATCACTCATTTGGAATCCTTGAATGCCATCTGTAAATGAACCTACAGCACCTGTAAATGTTGTTCCTCCAACAAAATCACCATCTGTTAATCCAGAACTTCCAGTACTAAAGTAATAGGAACTGAATCCTAACTCACCTCCAACACTTGTATAATTAACATAAGATTGACCGGCATTATTTACTAGTGGATGATCCACTGCTGCATCACCGGTGTCTGCATATTGATTTCCGGCAAATGGCTCTTCAAAACTGGTATATGCAAATACATCATCAACCAGTATTGTGTCACCTGTACCAATGTTTGCAGAACCAAACATTGTATTATCTAAGAACATGGTGTCAATTCCACATGCATCAGATGAGTTATTGTTTACATCGCTGGCTGAAATTGTTGCATTACATATACTGTCAATGTATACTGTTATATCTTGACAATTAGCAACCGGACTAATATTATCTTTTACTACCACATTAGCAGCGCAAGAATCTATATTTCCACAAGCATCGGTCACAATTAACACAACTGTATTATTCCCAACATCAGCACATGTAAAGCTTGATTTACTTAAAGATAAACTAGCAGCACCACCACATGAATTAGAACTACCTCCGTCAATATCTGCCGGAGTAATTGTTGCTGTACCACTAGCATCCAATGTAACATCTAATACCATACAAACTGGTGTAGGTGGTAATGTGTCTTTTACTGTTATTGTTTGAACTGCACTTGCAGTATTATTACATGAATCTGTAGCAGTCCAAGTTCTGGTAATTACTTCAATAATTGGACATGTACCGGCCACAACCGCATCACTAAATGTAACTACAGCCCCGCAATTGTCAGTAGCTGTTGCCATACCTGTACCGGCTGGACTAGAATCATCATCGCAGTTTATGGCTACATCCCCCGGAATAGTAAGTACCGGTTTGGCTGTATCTTGAACCGTAATTAACTGAGTACAAGATCCTGAATTTCCTGCAACATCAGCAATAGAATAAGTTCTATAAATTAATTGAGGACATATGCCTACAATAGAATCACTAGTTGCGTACATGGAAGAATCAATATTGCATAATTCTATGATTTGACCGCCACCAGATAAGAACATGTTAATATCGGTATAAGCAGCAGGCGCATTGCAATCTATAATTGCATTTGACGGACAAATTACAACAGGTGCAATAGAATCAATCAAACAAGAATCTATACTACTACAATTCACTAATACACTAGAAGAAATTGCAGAGCATCCTAAAACTGTATCCATTACGCCAACCGTATATGTACCATTTGCAACACCAGTAAATATGTTAGATGTCTGGAAGATACCACCAGGTAACAATTGATAAGCTAATCCATTTCCTGAAGGATTAGTTACTTGCACAGTTACTGTAGCCGAACCTGCACCCATAGTACAATCAACATCGATTAAACCAAATACGATAGCTGATGGTTCATTTACTGTTAAGCTTGTAGTAGATAAACATCCATTTGCATCAAATGCACTTAATGTATAAACACCGGCTGCTAAGCCAGAAACATCTTCGTTAGTACTTCCGGTAGACCAACTATATATATAAGATTGCAAAGGATCTATTGTATGTGTTCCTAAGTTGCTGAAATCATTTATTGGTAATTCTTCCCATTCAAATTCTAATGATGGAAAATCACATGGTGAGTTAAATGGATCTACACTTATACCATTTTGTACAAATGCTTTTCTGATTAAGGTTTGATTTTGTGTTTCAACAGAACCTATTTGCCATTGCGAACCAGGATCACATCCTACATTACCAAAAATATCTACGATTGTATTTGTTGATGTGTTTTCAATAATTAAAGCATCATCCCCATTGAAGTGTGCAACACTTGGGAATGGAAATACTGTATCTGCAACAGCCAAAATGGCTGCATCTGCATTATTTGGCGAGAATATAAATACACTTCCGGAATTTAAAATTCCCATCGGATTAAATGTATTGGTAACTGTTCCACCGTTAACACTTAAGGTTATTGTATAATCAGATAAATCAACTGGAGAAGCAGTCGGATTATATAATTCAATTGCCTTACTATTACTAGAACCTTCTATATATTCAGAGATAAATATATCTGCAGGAGCCGTAAATGGTGTTCCTCCATTATTTGATGTAATATCTATTGCGCCTGTTGAATCGCCATTACAAGCAACATTTGTTACAGACGCAGCAAAACTTAATACCGCTGGATCAATTAATGTAAATCCTGTAGAATCTTCACAACCGTTGGCGTCAAATACTTTTCCATATAAAAACCCTGAACTTAAGTTTCCTATTTCTTCATTAGTAGAACCATCAGACCATGCAAATGTGTAAGGAGCAGTTCCACCAGAAGGATTTAAGTCTATATATCCATTTGATCCGCCAAAACATGTTGGATCAACAGCTGTTGGATTTGAAGAAATTGGATCCGGCTCAACTATAACAAACGATGTAGAATCCATACAACCATTTGCATCACCCCATATTACAGAAATTGCACCAGCCGATAATCCGGAAACATCTTTAGTAGTACTTCCATCAGACCAATTGTAACTGTAAGCCGGGGTACCTCCCATTAAATTAAATATTATTGATCCATCTGCTGCACCTGAACATGAAATATTTGCAACGATAGAATTAAATGAAAATGAATCGGGTTCAGTAACAGTGATTGTATCACTAGTTGCTACGCAGAAATTCATATCAGTAACGGTTACTACATAGTCTCCCGCACTTAACGCACTAATGTCTTCAATGCTTGCACCATTTGACCAAGCATATGTATATCCCGGTGTTCCACCTCCTATAGCTATATCAATTGCACCATCCATAACTCCATTACAAGATGCATTTGTTACTAACGAAGTTGTGATGGATATTTGAGCCGGCTCAGATATACTTACAGTACAACTCATAGAACAATTATTTGCATCGGTAACAGTTACTGTGTATGTATTTGCAGATAATCCGCTAATAGAAGGAGTCGTATCATTTGTACTCCATAAATAAGTATAAGGACCTGTCCCACCTCCTGCAGTTACAGAAGCGCTTCCATCACCTCCTCCATTACAACTTACGTTGCCATCATTATTACAACTTGCTGTTACTGCACTTGGCTCTGTAATCATTACTTCGCAAGTATCTGAACAGTTTAAACTATCAGTTACAATAACGGAATGTGTACCTGCTGTTAATCCACTAACTGATGCAGTACTTGCACCATTGCTCCATGCATAAGTAAATCCTGTGCTTGAAGGTGTTCCACCACTTGCACTAACACTTGCAGCTCCGTCACTTCCTCCGCTACAAGACACATTACCATCATTCGAACATGTTGCAACTATAGCTAATGGCTCAGTAATTTGAACCACCAATACTGCAGTACATGGTTGTGCATCCATTACAGTAACCGTATAGGTACCTGCTGCTAATCCACTAATATCTTCCGTTGTTTCATTATTACTCCACATATATGTATATGGAGCTGTTCCAGTATTTACTGTTAAATCTATAGACCCATCCATACCTCCATTACATGATACTGCAACATTTGTTTCTGATAATGAAGGAGGAATACATGCACATGTTTGTATTGTTACAGTAACAGAAACTGCATCAGAACAAGAAGGCATTGATGTTGTTGTTTTTTGAATATAATAAACTCCTGAAGTTGTTACATTGCCCGGAGTTGTTAAAGGAATAGTAAGTGCAGCGTCAGTAAAATAACTTAAACTACCAGCTGTTGCATTATTATCCACTATTGATATCGCTGTTAAATCAACAAAAGTAGCAGGGCAACTATTCATTTGAGCAGCTACAGGAGCCAATTCCGGTGAAGCAAGTACAATAACATTTGTTGTATCACTGGCAGTACACCCACTACCATCTGTTATTACTACTATATAGTCTCCACTTTCTGATATGGTTGTTGCTACAAAACTTGGATTTTGCATTGTTGAACTAAATGATGAAGGTCCACTCCAACTGAATGAAGAAGCACTTGGCGTAACTGATAAGTTCAAAGTTTCACCTGTACATACAGGACCGTTGTTTGCTGCTGTTGCAATTATTGCTGCTGGCTCAAGTATACTCTCACTGGCTGAAATTGTACAACTATTATCATCTGTAACTACCAGTGTAAATGTGTTTGCAAGCAAATTACTTAAATTGGCATCCGATGATGAGTTAGACCAAGAATAGAAATATGTTGGTGTTCCACCTGCAACGGTTGAAGTTATTTGTCCATCATTAGCACCAAAACAAGAAATATTAGTTGCATTAAGGGTTAATGATAATGCTGCTGGTTCAGTTAAAGTTGTTGTGCAACTATCCATACAACCATTTGCATCTGTTACTACTAAAGTATATGTGCCGGCAGTAAGACTACTTATAATTGGCAAATTAGAACCGATAGGTAATCCATTTGAATCTTTCCATTGATAAGAATATGGGATAGTACCTCCTTGATTAATAGATGATATTGCACCATCGTTTCCGCCATTACAGTTTATATTTCCATTTACTCCAACCACACATTGCACTGTTAAACCATTCGGTTCCGTAATATTAATTTCAGCCGTTTGTGTACAACCGGCAATATCCGTTGCAATTACAGTATAAGTTCCGGCCAACAATTCAGTTTGGTCTTCATCTGTTGATCCGTTAGACCAAGAATACCCATAAGGAGTTGAAGGAGGGCCGGAATGCATACCTAAGTTACTTGCATTGTCAATTCCTAATGATGTCCATTCTGAACCAAGAGTTGCAAAACTACCGGAATTACATGCACCTGCTGGATTTGACGTTACCCCAACCTGAACATTTGAATTTCTAATTAATGTATTGTTCTGCGTACCATTTCCAGCAGCACTAAATGCTGATCCTGGATCACAATCTAATTTTCCAAAAACATCTATAGTATCCCCTGTACTTATTTTTGTCAATAAGTATCTGTCATCCCCATTATGATTGATAAAGCCATCTATTATGTCGGCATTATTTGTAAAAACAGTATCGGATCCTCCATTACAAATTACTAATACATCACCTGAACTCACAATCCCAGACAAATCAAAAGTTGCTGAAGCAGTTGTGGCGGCATTTGTAAATCGCGATAATCTGTAATCAGACATATCCATATCTGAAGAGGTACCATTGTAAATCTCTAAACACTTATTATTACCAGAGCCTTCAATATATTCTGAAATTATTGGTTCTGTTACAGTAACGCCAGGGGTTCCACCTGTTACAATTATATCTATTGCACCAATTGAATCTCCGTTACACAAATTAGCGGTAGTAGAAACTGTATCAATTACAATTGCTGCCGGCTCGATTACATTAAATGTAAATGTAGCAGTACATGGAATTGCATCTGTTATAGTTACTGTGTATGTACCAGCAGTTAATCCACTTATGTCTTCAGTAGTTTCAGTTGTTGACCATAAAAAAGAAAATGTTGGAGTACCGCCAGAAGGATTTAAATCTATACTTCCATCAGCTAAACCATTGCAAGAAACATTCGTTATAGTTTCACTTGCAACAATTGCTGGTGGTTCTGCTATTGTAATAGTTGTTGAATCAATACATCCATTTGCATCCGTTACCGTAACTGTATAGCCACCTCCTGCTACACCAAAAATAAATGGATTTGTAGATGCATTCGACCATAAATAGGAGGCGTAGGGCATTGTACCGCCACTAACTAATGGATCTGCGCCACCATCATTTGCACCGGGACAAGAAACATCAAGAGTACTTGGATTAAAAGATATTGGAGCAGGGAAGTTTACCGAAGAACTTGCTGTATCAGCGCA
Organism: Bacteroidia bacterium; assembly: GCA_013001815.1. Classification (GTDB taxonomy): domain Bacteria; phylum Bacteroidota; class Bacteroidia; order AKYH767-A; family OLB10; genus JABDLV01. The sequence continues at coordinate 10,018 of JABDLV010000213.1, read as the reverse complement.
TCCATTTGCATCTGTAATGATTACACTATATGTATTGGCAGCCATTACATAAATATCTTCTGTTATTTCTCCTGTAGACCAGGCATAACTAAATGGTGCCGTACCACCAACTACTGTTAAGTCTAACAATGAGCTATCTGTTGCACAACTCACAGCGCTTGCAGTAATTGAACCACTTATAGCAGTCGACTCATTTACAGTTTCTATAAGAACCTTAGTACAACCTGCGGCATCTGTAATAGTAACACTATATGTTCCACCATCCACTGCAGTTAAATCCTCGGTTGTAGTTCCTAAAGAATAATTTACTACAAGACTTGGTCTAATTGCAGCATTTGAATTTTCTTTTGAAGCAAATTGTTTTGCAGTCTGATTTGTACTTTCATTTCCAATTAAAATCCAACCAAAATTTGAGGCTGTTCCATCAACCCAATTTTGGACATCGGCTATCATTCCTGCTGCAGACCATGTATATGATCCAAGGGAATCTACTGTTTGGGATGCACTTGACCCAGCATTGAAATCTCCACCCGCTGTTGCCCAATTATCTGTAGTTGAAATTCTAAAAAACCAAGTCGCATCTGGTGTTAATGCAGATGTTCCTTGCCCTGCACTTGCACCAGCATTTGAGGCTCCTTCACCCCAATTATTAGTTAATGCATGAAGGTTAAACACTTGCGCACCCGCTCCTCCACTCGTGTTGGTCATTTCTAAAGTTAATGCAGCAGAAGTAATTACTGCACCAGACGGAATTGAAGACAGATCAAATTCCAACAACGCTCTTCTTGCTGATGAACCGTTATTATTACCGGCAACAAACCATTCACCGGCTCCATTACTATTTGTAAATTGATTATCCTGATAAATTGTGTTGTCTTTAAATGAAGGCAGCACTGAACTCCCTGTTGTTCCAACAGACCAAGCAAAAGTGTACCCGGGCGTACCCCCATTTACAGTTACATCTATTGCACCATCCATCGCACCGGCACAAGACACATCTGTAACTACTGCCGAAGCACTTATAGAATCAGGTTGAGTAATCGTGGCGACTAATTGCGCAGCGCATGAATCTGCACCATAAACAGTAAGGGTATACGTACTATCTCCAACTAATCCGGAAATATCTTCTGTTGTAGCACCATTAGACCATGCATAAATGTAAGGTGCTGAACCTCCAGTTACAGAAACATTAATTGCACCGGTAGCCTCGCCATTACAAACAACATTTATTGCTGTATCTAAAGTAACAGTCGGTGCCGGACATGAACATGACTGAATAATTACCGTTACGGGTTGAAAATCGAAACAATCGGGTTTAAGTGTATCGGGATTAGGTACAGTTTTAAATACATAGTATATACCTGTTGTGGTTACCCATGAACTTGGCAATACATTAAATGTATTATCAAAATAAGTTAGGAAACCGGTAGTATTATTGGAATCAACAACCGTTAAAGTTGTTAAATCAAATGAATCCGTTGGACAAGTATTACCCACTTGGCCAAAAGCACCTAACAATGGAGTTTCTAAAACCTCAATGTCTATTGTATCGGCATCTGCCGGACAAACACCTGTTGGGTCATTTGTAACTAATTGCAATGTTACAGTGGTTCCCCACTCAGATTGATTCGGGATGTATGAACCCATTGGATCATTTCTTCCATCAGGAAATTGACCTGTGCCACCAACCCATAAAGCGGAACTGGCTGAACCCATCAGTGTTCCACCCAAACCTATTTCTTCACCACCACACACTGAAATATCCGGACCTGCGTTTGCTTCTGCAGCGTCTCCAATGGTTATATCAGATTCATAAACTAAACCAACTGTTGCCGGGTTACTTGACACAATTCTTATTCTATATCCCGTACCCGGAGATTGGCCTAGCGGAATAGTGGCATTAATTGTACCACTTGCACTCACATCGGCTAGTGAGCCTATAACAAGCGGTGCTGCAAAATTTCCAGTTGCATTTGATAACTCTACATTAAACACATTGCCTGCAGTAAAAGTAGTTTGTGTAGAGTTGTAGTTTAAAGTTAAATCACTTCCCTCGCAAAACTCATTAACAGGAAAAGGTGAAATACATAAAGGTAATGCAGGTGCAACTCCAAACCCTAATAAAGAATCACCCTGATTTAATTCTGTAAATCTTGAGCAAGGATCTGAGAATCCTGATGTATCGCCAGAAGTTACCGTAGGCAATAACTCTAAATTTGTATTGTTTGTAGCAATGGTGGCACCACAAGTACCTGACCATCCTGCACCGGGGTCAACACCTAATGTCCCAAATCTATCTTGTGGAACTCCCCCTAACCGAATTTCCAGAGCATCATCTCCATTGAAAGTAAAACCATAACTGACGTAAGTTACGGCCCCTAATCCAACTGAAGTTAAATAAGCACCAATATCTGAAGTGCCTATCACTAAAACTTCTCCAGGCCCTAAAGTACCTGAGCTAACAGTTGCACCAGTAAGCTGCCCAAAAAATGAGCTGCCATTTGTTGCCTGAAATATCTCAAGTGTGTCTGTTGAGAAGTCAATGGTTGAACATGAGGCGTTCCATACTTCAATACCTTTTGGTGAACTACCGGAATTAGTCTCAACATATTGACTAATTACCAACTGTCCAGATACAGAGGAATGGAACATAAAAGGAACTAGTATCAACATCAATCTCAGTTTGAGTTTTCTTGATACTCTGGAAATTCGACTAGTAGAGTCTTTCATAAATTCAATATTTAGGGTTATTAGGGTCTATCTTAATATCAACAATAGTGCCTAGGCAATTTTATAGCACAACAACCATAAAAAACCGAATATCAGTTTAGACCTTCGAAAAAAAGAGGTGAGATAAGGGGCTTATTAAGGTTTACTTCAATGGATTATTAATATGCAATTTAAGGTATGTTTTTGCACAATTCAACACTCTGTGGCGAACAAGCACAAATCATTGGTAAACAACACATATTTACATCCAAAATTCCTATTAAATATATACTACTGTTTTTTAATTTATAAGTAATTGATTTTTAATGTTTTAAATAATATTTCAGTTTTAAGTTTTCAAAGTTACTAAGTGATTGTTTATCAATCAATTATTTATTGCAATATAATTCTCAAGACTTCTTCAAATTTAGCATCTGAATAGATTCTTATGAAATAGATTCCTTTTTCAGCGTACTGCAGATTATACTCTTTTGAAGAAACACCATCCTGCAATTGCAGCTTATCTGATGCAAGTTGTCTTCCACTAATATCAAATAGGTCCACATAAACTTCTTTGTTCATTGTAGATTCTATTTCCAGTTTAAACAATCCCGTATTTGGGTTTGGATATACAATTGCTTTTGTAATGAAGCCTTCAGGACTTAACCCGCTGCTAGTAAATGCGCTAGACGGTTCTAACACCTCAACTGATTCCGTTGCAGTGCAACCATTCGCATCAGTAATTGTTACGATATAGAATCCTGACATCAAACCAGAATTTGATTGAGTACTTGTTCCATTACTCCAATTATATGTGTAAGGCCATGTTCCACCTGTTGCAATAGCAGTAGCTGAACCATCATTTCCACCAGGAGTACTTACTCCAACGCTGTTAATTCCAACAAGCAATAAAGAAGGCTCTGCAATAGCAGCACAAACGATAACTGCACATCCGGCATTGTCACTAATAGTTAGCTTATAAACACCAGAAGACAATCCAGTTCTATCTTCCATCGTTGAGCCATCCATCCAATTATATAGGTACGGTGCTTGTCCACCCAATGCAGTAACATCAATCATACCATCAGTAAGTCCGTTGCAACTTATGTGTGTCACATTTTCTGTTGCACTAAATACAGAGGCCGGTTGTGATATTATTACTTGATTAGTAGCAGTGCACCCATTAGCATCTGTAACTAAAACATCATAAGTTGCGGCACTCAAGCCTGTAATAACCGGTGTAAACTTAGGAGGAATTGTATTCCAACTATAAGAATATGGACTTGTTCCACCTGTTGCGTTAACCATTGCTAATCCACTATTAACACCAGCGCAATTTAAATCTACACCACTTGCAGAAGTGATGAGTGCATTAGGTTCAACTAAGGTTACTGTGTGAGAAATTTCACATGGCCCGGCAGCAATCATAACTGTGTAAGTACCAGCTGAAAGTGAAGAAATACTGCTTGTTGTAGCACCATTACTCCAGCTATATGTAACAGGACCACCACTCACTATAATTACATTGATGAATCCGTCTGTTGCACCATTACAGCTTATGTTTGTACCGTTTGCAAATACTGAATTAACAACTGAATATTGAGGTCCGTTTTGCACCGGAACTTTTATACATTCAACCTTACTGCAACCATTGGCATCGGTAATCGTTACAAACACACTTCCGCCAGGCAAATTAGATGCAGTTGATGTAGTTTGCACCGGATTAGTAGCCCAAACAAAGGTGTAAGGAGCCGTTCCACCAGATGGGAATATTTCAACTTCTCCTGTTGGCTCTTCACAAAGTGCTGGATCAACAATATTAAATGTACAACTTATACTATCCCCATCGAGCACTGTAATCTGATCAGTTGATGTACATCCATTTGCATCGGAAACTGTAACCGTATAGGTACCAGCAATTAAATTATTTATTGCACTTAATCCTTGTCCGTTTGACCATGTGTACAAATAAGGTGCTGAGCCACCGCTGGCCACTGCTGCCGCACTTCCATCATTGTACCCATAACAACTTACATTACTTCCAGATGCTGTAACACCTACAACAGAAGGTTCAACAATCTCTACAGAATCAATCGTAACACAACCTGATGAATCAGTTACTGTATAAACATATGTACCTACACTCAATCCTAATATTTGTGAATCTGTTGAACCAGTACTCCATTGATATGAATACGGAGCAGTTCCTCCACTGACAAATAATACGCTTGCACTTCCATCATTACCTCCATTGCAAGAAACATCTAATCCAATTGCATATGATATAAGAGTTCCTTGAGTATTTACAGTAGCATAACATTCTGTACTACAACCATTTGCATCCGTAACCGTAACCGTATAATTTCCAGCCATTAAATTAATTGCAACTGAACTATCTTGTCCGTCACTCCATAAATAGGTAACCGGCATTACTGCACCAAACACATTTACTTGAGCACTTCCATTTGCCATTCCGCAAGTTGAGTTAACCGTATATGTATTACATGAAATTGCTTGAGCTGTACTTATGCTAACAGGCGCAATTGCACTGCAGCCATTAACATCTGTAACTGTAACATAATAATTACCTGCTGCGAGTCCAGTAGCCAATGAGTTAGATTGTCCATCACTCCAAACATAAATGTAAGGCTCAGTGCCTCCAGATACAGTTACAGTTGCTGAACCTGTACTAGTTCCAGAACAAATATTTCCACCAAGCTGAACACTATACGTAATAGGATCGGGCTGACCCAGATTTATAGAACAAGTTGATGTACAACCAAAGGAGTCTGTAACCGTAACAATATATACACCTGCCGCTAAATTATTTGCAGTTTGTGTTAATTGTACAGGATTACTGTTCCATGAATAAGAGTAAGGAGCTGTACCTCCACTTGCAGTTGCGGTAGCAGTTCCATCTGAATAGCCATTGCATGTTGGTTCCGTAAAGTTAGATACACTGCATAACACAACTGGGGTATCATCGACCACAAATACAGATGAATTCGTACATCCATTAAGGTCGGTAATTGTTATCGTATAATTTCCAGATAACAAGCCATTAATTAGTGCAGTTGTTTCTCCATTGCTCCATAAGAAAGTATATGGTTTTGCCCCACCATTACCCTGTGCATGTAAACTTCCATTTGCTAATGCGCAAGATGCGTTATTAACTGACGCAGTAATACTAATTGAATCCGGCTGATTGATTGTTGCCGTACAAATTGTAGTACACCCGTTTCCATCTGTTACGGTAACAGTATATGTTCCTGCTTCCACCCCATTCAAATCCTCAGTACTGGCACCATTGCTCCATGCGAATGTGTAAGGTGCAGTGGCTGTACCAACCTGCATGGCAGTTACTTCAAAGTCATCAAATGCAAATCCGTCATCCTGTCCAGAAAAGTCAGAACCAAAAGCCACCCTGAAAATAACGCTTGACGCACCTGTTAATCCTGAGATATCATGAGACGCCTGAACCCAACCATTAGACCCTGAGCCGAATCTACCTGACCAACCTTCTTGTGTTTGCCAGTTTGCACCAGCTCCGTTTATTGAACCATCATCATACCAATTAGTTGGGTCATTTAATGCACCCACTTGTTGCCATGATGTACCTCCATCTATAGAGCTTTGTAACTGCGCACCATCCCAACTAGTTTCTGTTTCATAGTTTATCATAAACTGTACAGATACAGGAGAGATATAAGGCGTTAAGTCTATACTTGGAGATTCTACCCAAGAGTCTTCTGCAACACTATAATCTCCAGTTAAGTTTGTTATCCATGCATTGGCACCTGATGCCGCAGATATAATTAATCCACTTGCAGGTGTTCCTAATGCCCATGAATTCGCAGAACCTGCTGAAGCCCATCCACCGGCACCGGTTTCAAAGTCCTCAGAATAAGCTGTAACTAAAACTGGAGGAGGAGTACTAAATACCGTACCACCACTTACACTTAAGTCAACAACACCTGTTTCTTCTCCAAAACAACTAATATCTATTGTTGAAGAAGCACACAACAGTGCAGTTGGTTCTGGCAATTTAATGCATTTGGTCCAAGAACAGCCAATGCTATCCGTAATAGTAACAAACCAATTTCCTGCAGTAAGTCCTGTGGCAGTCGGACCATTCTGTCCATTGCTCCAAGAATAGGTATATCCAGCAGTGCTGTTTCCACCTCCACTTGCAGGAATAGTGTAATCAATTATAATGCAAGCCGAATCAACTGTTGCATCATCCACACCAAAATCATCAAATGATTCAGACAGTATCAAGTCAATAGAACCTCCTGTTGCCGGGAAGCCAACTAATGGTATAGATGGATCTGGTGATATTAAGCCTCCTGAACTATTATTATCAACTTGAGTAGGTGCTAATGTATAAGCACCGGCTAATGAAACCCTGAATTCACTTCTCCAGGAAGCATTGATAGAATTCACTCCATAAAGATGCAAAGTAGCACTATTTATTATAGCCCCAGACGGTAGTGCCGGTATTGACAAGGTACTTACATTAGAAATTCCCCCTGGAGAAAGGAAAGGTTGCCCTGAGAAACAATAAGTATCAATCGCATTGATTGGACCAGTTGGTCCGCTACCGGAAGGAGTTCCACCCCATGTACTATCTATTGTGATAAAACCGTCAGCGCCTCCATTGCATGATGGCATAGAAATAACTGAAGTACAACTAATAGAATCTGCTTCAACCAATGTAAATACAGAATCAGTTGTACATCCAAATAAATCACTTACAGTAACGGTATACACACCAGCCGTAAGCATAGAAATAATTGGAGTCGATTCCCCGGTGCTCCAAGTGTATTGATAAGGTGGTGTTCCTCCTGTAACTTGGGTTGCTATCATTCCTACATCAGAACCATAACAAAGTAATGATGTAACATTAGGGTTTAATAAAATTGGAACAGGTTGTCCAATTTCTGCAGTATCTCCTACGGTAACACATCCATTTCCATCAGTTATTAATACGGTATAAGTTCCTGCAGTTAAATTAGTTGCAGTTTGCGTTGTTTGTCCATTACTCCATGCATATGAATAAGGTGGTGTGCCGGCAAAAACAATAGATGTTGCGGTACCATCCGCTCCATTATTACAAGTTACATCTATTACCGATGTGTATTGAACCAATCCTGATGGTTGATAAATTGTAAATGAGTTCATTGCCATGCAACCGGAACTATCAGTAACTATAATAGTGTAAGTGCCCGGATACAATGACCCAACACTCGAGCTGGTACCTAATGTATCATTTAGGGCGTTTAACCAGATGTATGAATAAGGTGCTGTTCCACCATTAATAACTGCACTTGCTGTACCGCTACTATCACTATTACATAATGCATCTGTTTTATTCACATTAACAGATAATGAAAATGGCGAAGCGACTGGCACAGAAATTAAGTCCTGGCATCCATTTTCATCCGTTACAGTAACCACATAAATTTGTGCTGATAAATTGGTAGCGCTACCTGTTACTTGTCCATCGCTCCATAAATAACTATATGGAGGTGTACCTCCACTAGCTAAAACGGTAGCTGAACCTGTGCTACCTCCGGCACAATCTACGGTTTGAACTCCATCTAAGAACAAGCTTAAAACTTCATCTGGTTCTGTAACTTCCACACTGTCTATAATTGTACATCCATTTGCATCTGTAACGGTTGCAGAATATATTCCTGGAGCTAAACCAAGTGCTGTTGCTGTAAATTGAGGCGGAGTTGTGTTCCACTCAACGGTATACGGTGTGTTACCACCCGAAACATTTCCAATGGAAGCCGTTCCATCAGCATCTCCTTTACATGTAACAGAAGTAGAGGTTATTGTGTCCATTTGTAGTGCTGTTGATCCACCTATAGTAATGCTATCAATAGCTGTACAACCATTTCCGTCAGTAACAGTAACATAATAGGTTCCCGCTCCTAAATTACCTACTGTCTGTGTAGTTGCACCATTACTCCATTGATAAGCATAATCACCTAAGCTTAACCCTGCATTCCCTGGGCCACTGAAACTTGTCAGCCATGAACCATTATCAAAATCTGAAAATCCGGTTGTAACCAAGTAATAATTTTGACCGGCATTAAGATTTACAGTAATGCAAGAAGTATTATAGAACAAACAGTCATCGTTTCCATCAACAAATGTTATTGGTGGAGATTGGGTCCAATCTAAAGGATCTGTATATAATAATAAATAACCATCCCAAGCAAAACTCGGTAAATAATCATTGTTAATCGTATATGATCCGGAAACATCAACTGTGAATTTTAATATGTCGGTAGAAGGATCATTATAATCACAGCAAGAACCGTCATCAAATGGACGGCCGGATAATGCTCCTCCTGACAATACAGAAAAAGAAGGTCCGGTTAATGAGCTTCCTGAAGTTTGATTTCCGGGCAATGTTGCAAACACTCCTGGTGTTCCACCAGTGGCAGTTACAGAAGCTGTACCAGACGAATCTCCTGCACATAATGAATTTGAACTGCTTATAGATGTTAATATAGGATCTGATTCTCCGATTTCGACTGTACAAGTTGTACTGCAACCATATAAGTCTGTAACAGTTACAGTATAGGTTCCAGATGTTAAGTTGCTAGCCGTTTGCGTAGTATCTCCATTGCTCCATAAATAATGATAGGTATTAGTTGTATCAGCAATTGGAATGGTAACAAGCTCAGAAGCAGTAAACGTAGCAAATGCAAAATTCGATGCTACTGTATCTCCTCCAATAGTAATCCAATATCCACCCGGCTCAAATATTCCGTCATTAAAATCATCAAAAATGGTAAATATTAAAGTATCACCTTCTGTCAAACAAAGTGAATCAGAAAACACAGTACTATCATTCACGCCTTGTGTATAGGTACCAAGAGGATTATAAATTAGTGTGTCTAAGCTAGAACCGTCTTGCACCATCCAATATGTTTCATTAGGAAATCCATCCGTTAGGACATTGAAAGAAACAAAATGACACGGAAGAATATTTGGAGTGCCTCCACTTGCATTTACAGTAGCTGTTCCTGAACTGTCTGCATTACAGAAAGCATCTGTAGATGTAGTTGTGCATGAAAGAACACTTGGTTCGATTACTTCATAAGAACAAGAACTAGTACATCCATTTGCATCCGTTACTATAACTGAATATGTTCCTGCCCCTAATCCCGAAGCAGAATTTGTTGTTTGTATAGGATTAGAATTCCATATATAAGTGTAAGGGGCTGTTCCGCCTATTACGTTTGCCTGTAGCTTGGCAGTTTGATCTCCATTACAAAATATAGTATCTGTT
>JABDLV010000182.1 GCA_013001815.1 Bacteroidia bacterium | reverse complement strand
ATTTAATTACTTCCGCTTCTATTAATTTCCCTCTAATATCAATGTATATTGTAGAGCCTTCTTTTGACAATTCTTTTGGAACATAGCCCATTCCTATTCCTCTGTTTAGCATAGGAGATAAACTACCACTAGTTACTTTTCCTATAACACTGCCATCTGCATTTTTTATTTCATAACCTTGACGAGGAATTTTCTTTTCGGGCATTTCAAAACCAACTAATTTATTCGCAACTCCTTGTTCTTTTTGATTTTTTAGATTTGTTGAATTCACAAACTCTTTTGTAAACTTGGTTGTCCATCCCAAGCCCGCTTCTAATGGAGAAGTGGTGTCATCAATATCATTGCCATAAAGGCAATAACCCATTTCAAGACGTAAGGTATCTCTCGCGCCCAAGCCACAAGGTTTTAATCCATAGTTCTCACCTTGTTTCATCAACTCATTCCAAATATTTTCGGCTGCATTGTTTTCAAAGTATATTTCAAATCCTCCTGCTCCTGTGTAACCCGTTGCAGAAATCAATACATTTTCTTCACCTGCAAATTTTCCTTTCACAAAATTGTAGTACTTAACATCATCTAAATTAAAATCAGTAAAGTGTTGCAATAATTTTGTGGCATTTGGACCCTGCACTGCAAGCAATGTTGTTTTATCTGAAATGTTATGCATCTCTGCACCAAATTTGTTTTGCGATTTAATCCAGTTCCAATCTTTTTCAATGTTTGATGCATTTACTACTAGCATATACACGCCATCTTCCAGGCAGTACACTAGCATGTCATCAATTACTCCACCTGTTTCATTTGGTAAGTAGGCATATTGAATTTTGCCCGGTGTTAATTTGGCTGCATCGTTACTGGAAACCCATTGTACCAATTCAAGTGCGCCTTTTCCTTTAATGATGAACTCACCCATATGTGATACATCAAAAACGCCTACTTGATTTCTAACACACATATGTTCGTCTTTAATGCCACTGTATTGAATTGGCATTTGATAACCTGCAAACTCAACCATTTTGGCTCCCAGTTCAATATGCTTATGAGAAAGTGATGTTGTCTTCATAAAATTAAATCTTGTACTAAAATATAATTTGCTTTTGAAATAGCTTAATTAATCAGCTCGTTAAAATACTTAATATAAGCTACTTTATTCGAATTTAAAGAATATTGATTTTCAATGGTTTTTCTGGCTTCTGTGCCTATTTTTTTTCTCAATTCAGGATTTTCTATCAGACTAACCAATGCCTTTTTCCATTCATTATTGCCTTTTGCCAGTAAACCGTTTACTCCATCATTTATAATTTGATTATTTACACCAACCGGAGACATAATTGTTGCCTTACTCAGTGACATGTATTGCAATCCTTTAAAACCGCATTTTCCATTTGACCAATCATCATCCGGCAAAGGCATAATGCCAATGTCAATTTTGTTTAATTCACTAATTTCTGTGTCTAACGACCAGGGTGTAGTGCTTATGCCCAGTTCTGGATATTCTTTTTCAACATCTACAATTACTTTAAAAGTAAGTTTATCTGCGCATTGTTTTTTTAATTCAATAAGGCAGGGTAACAAGCTTTCAAAATATTTTAGAGTTGTAAGTGAACCGGTCCACCCAATGCAAATAGGATTAGCAATGCGTTCTGAACCAACATGGTAATCAGTATCAATGGTAGTAGGTACAATTTTTACATTGGGATTAAACTGTTTGGCATAGCTTGCCAAGTACTCATTGCCCGCAAAAACTATATCACATAAACTCATTATTTTAGAATACTTGCCCGGATTTTTTAGCCAACCTAAATTTTTATTTGCATCGGAAACATCATGCACCCAAATGGCATCATCAAAATCATAAATTAATTTGGCTTTGGATTTGTGATACATTTTTTCAAAAAAAACAGAGCGTGTCAAAAGCGCTTCTCTGTAAATAAAGATGATGTCATATTGACCAAGAGTAAACAACTCTTTTATTCTGAATAGATAGGCTTTAAGTGCAAACCAAAATTTCCAGATGTAGTTTCCCGGTTTGTAAAGTATTTTATCGTCTCGCTTACTTACAATGAAAGACAGTTCATAATCAAATCCATCTTCTTCAAGTGCAGATAAGTACTGCTCGTATCTAAATCTTTGCCCGGGAACTCTATTGGGTCTGTGTGCCGCTATAAAAAGTATCTTCTTTTTCATTAATTAATTCAATCCACAAACCTTGTTTGAGGCATTTAAATTAAAAATAATTTTAATTAAGAGATGAAATAATAGGTGTACAAGTGGCTAAGAAATTGAATTAAAAAGGCAATTCTTGAAATTATAGGTCAATTTCCCTGAATTCAAAACCATTCTTAATTTTTCCATTTTCCAGCCATTGTTTTTTACCCCAATATGTTTTTTTTGATGACCGGCCATCTATGAACATTATGATTTTTTCTTGCCTTTTCAGATTAGACAGCGCACTAGATAGTTTTTGAGAAAGTTGTGCTTCATCCAATTCCGGAAAATCTTCTTCCAAAATTTCTGCAATTTGTTTGTTGTGCAAAAACTGTTGTTTGGTCTCTAAGAGTTTGATTATGCGCTTAGTAACAGGACCTTTTAGTTTTGGTGTTGGATTAGGGTTTGCGTTTCCTTCTTCAAACAAACCCAGTGTATCCACAATGCTTTGTTCACTTTGGTTTGTAGAATTCAGAGTAGTGGCAATATTCAGAATTGTCAATAAATCTTTGTTTAACGTATTCTGTTTTAGCAACTCTATTGCTCCATCGATACGCTTTATTTTCATATCACTATCTACTTTTAGGTTAGCACGAGTGCGCTCCAATAGTTTAATGATTTTCGATATGTTCGTATCAGTTAATGGCATAAAAAATGTTGAGAAATTTAGAGTTAACTGGCAAGTCCGCTTCTTAAAATTTCAAAATCAGCAAGTTCTGTAAGACCAATGTAATTACCGAAAATTAAAATTCCAACTAATTACACCTTTAATTTACTGTTAAGTGATTGAATTTCAGATTTCATCTCTTGCATCATGCTGAGAAACCCTTCATTAGCAACGTCTTCAGCCGATGGAAGCGAAAAACTGATATAACCAACTGCCTTCCAAACTTCTATAATCTCTTTGGCTTCTAATTTATAGGATTGATATTGAACATTATCAGAATGCAATTCCAGGATTTGTTCTTTTTTTAGATGATTATATACCCTTTTATAAACAATTCCCTCATCTTTTGTAATAATGACATACGTTTGGCCATCTTTAATTTCGTTCCAGTTTAAGACATACTCAGCAATGATAAAAGAACCACTTTGCACCGGTAGCATGCTATCACCTTTTATTTGAAACACTCTGCAAGTAGATTTGCTCTGCAAAATGGGTAAGGCAAAGCGTGGTAATTCTTCAATATATTCTTGGTCGCTATACCCAACCAGGTAACCGGCAGCAGCTGGAACTGGCACTATAGCTATGTTTTCTTCATTTTTGTCGTTGACGGTTATAGGTAATACTCTCAAGTTTTTGCCTTCTGTATCTATAGCATTAGTAATTGTTGAGCTTTGAATAAGCCCATCAATACTCACTTCAAAAAAGTTGGCAATCTTTTGAAGGGTTTCTAATTTAGGTTCTGCCCGGCCTTCCTCATAAGAACCAATTAATGAGCGCTTAATTTGTAATTCTTTTGCTAATTCTTCTTGAGTTAAGCCTTTTTGCTTACGTAGGTTTTTTAAATTGGATGATAATCTTGTCATGGGTAATGCTAATTATATTAGAAATATTGCTAATAAAATTAGTAAAATAGCAATCCCATCAAAGGAAAATCTAAAAGACTTATTCAATAAATATTGACAGCTTTATTTCATTCTCAAAAGCAGATTCTTAAAATTAGAAATGTTTTTTTTGACATTATAATAGTCTCTACTTGATTTAATCAACCTATTTATATCTTTAGCTTATATGAGTTTATCTGTTACCCTTATCATAATTGGAATTAATGTAGTGCTGTCATTAATATGTTTTAGCAATCAAGAATTGTTGAACAAACTAATATTTAATCCCTATGTAATTAGTGCGCGAAGACAATACTATCGATTTATAAGCAGTGGTTTTATACATGGTGATATGATGCACTTGTTTGTAAACATGTTTGTTCTTTACAATTTTGGCGAATATGTTGAAGACGCATATAGTCAAGTTTTTGGTTCTAACGCTACTTTTTATTTCCTCCTACTTTATTTCGGTTCACTGGTAATATCTATTGCACCGAGTTATCGTAAGCACGTAGATAATCCAAACTATAACGCATTGGGTGCATCAGGTGCGGTTGCTGCAGTGCTATTTGCATTTATAATGTTTAATCCTTTTGCATCTTTATACTTAATGTTTATTCCAATTCCTATACCTGCAATTTTGGTGGGAGTGGGATACATTGCATATGAGTGGTACATGGGAAAAAAAGGTGGTACCAACATAAACCATGATGCACATTTATGGGGAGCAATATTTGGATTCTTTTTTACAGGATTATTAAAGCCAGATTTATTTTTATTGTTTTTAGAACAATTAATTCCGGGTTAAAATGAACAAAGCATTTTTTTTAGATAGAGATGGTGTTTTAAATCTAGACCATTTACCCTACCAGCACAAAATGGAAGATTTTGAAATTTTGCCTGATGTGGTTCCTGCACTCCAAAAATTAAGAGATGCCGGTTTTTTATTGATTGTAATTTCTAACCAAGGCGGAATTGCAAAAGGGATATACCAGCATAGTGATACACAAAAATTGCATGATTATTTTTCTGCTGAAATGAGTAAGCATGGAATTACAATTGATGCATATTATTATTGTCCACATCATCCAAATGTTGGTAAGTGCATTTGTCGAAAACCGGATTCTGTAATGCTAGAAAAAGCAATGGCACGGTATAATGTAGATCCGAAACAATCTTATTTTATTGGTGATATGGATAGGGATATAGAAGCAGGGGAGAAAGCAGGTGTTAACACAATTCAAATGAGGGCAAATACATCTTTATTAAAAGCCATTTCGCATATCAACTAGTGGATAAGTACATTTTATATAACGGCAAGTTTGTTTTGTCAAATAAAGCCCTCATAGATTCGGCTAATAGAGGTTTGAATTACGGTGATGGATTTTTTGAAAGTTTAAAATGGCACAAAGGCGAGGTCTTATTTCTTTCTAAGCATTTGCAAAGAATTAAATTAGGATTTAGGGTTTTGCATTTTAATAAAAGCCCTTTGTTAAATGCAAAGAACCTTGAAAGTGATATTGCTAAACTGATTAAAAAGAATAAGTGTGGAAATTTTGCACGAATTCGAATTTTGTTTTTCAGAAACTCTGGAGGATTTTACTCACCCAAAAAAAATAGTGTTTCGTATATTATTCAAACCACAAAAATAAAGACTGGGAAATATCCTTCATACGCTAAAGGAAAAAAATTAGGATTATTTAATGAAGGGTACAAAACGCGCAGTAAGCTTTCCAATATTAAATCACTAAACAGTTTGGCGTATGTTTTAGCTGGTCTGCATGCCCAAAAAAATAAACTAGATGATTGTTTTATTTTAAATGATAAACAAAAAGTTGTAGACGCAGTTTCATCTAGCGTGATAATAATTAAAAACAAGAAAATGCAGTTTTCACCTATTGCAGATGGGGGAGTGGATAGCGTTATGAAGCATGTGGTGCATAGTTTGGCTATTCAAAATGAGCTGAAAACCGTTAGTAAAAGCATAACACTGGCAAACCTACGCAGTGCAGATGAAATATTAATTTGTAATGTTAGTAAGGGAATAGAATGGGTGGCTTTATTTGAAAAAAGAAGGTATAAATCTACACTTGCCAAGCAATTGCAAAATGAATTGAACTCCATTATATCCTGATTCATTTCTTTTTATCTTAGCCGCATGGCAGGCAATTCTTTTGGGCAATTATTTCGTATTACTACGTTTGGCGAATCGCATGGTAAGGCAATTGGTGTTGTGGTGGATGGATGTCCCGCAGGTTTGGAAATAGATGTTGAGTTTATTCAAAACCAATTAAGTAAAAGAAGACCGGGCCAATCTGAAATTACCACCTCTAGAACAGAAGCGGATAATTTTGATATTATTTCGGGCGTATTTGAAGGAAAAAGTACAGGTGCTCCAATCTGTCTTTTAATTGCAAATAAAGATCAGCGCTCAAAAGACTATGAGCATCTTAAAGATGTTTTTCGTCCTTCACATGCAGACTTTACTTATGAAAAAAAGTATGGTATAAGAGATTATAAAGGTGGTGGAAGATCATCTGCACGTGAAACGGCTGCGCGAGTTGCAGCAGGTGCTATTGCTATGTTGTTGCTAAAAAGAGTTGAAGTTTCTATTAATGCATATGTTTCACAAGTTGGTACAATTAAAATTCCCGAATCAGCATTTCCTATAGATTATTCAAATATTGAAAATAATTTAGTTCGCTGTCCGCATGAAGATACTGCTGCAAAAATGGAAGTATTAATTAAAGAAGCAAAAGATGATGGAGATACCGTTGGTGGTGTAATAACTTGTGTTGCAGAAAATGTGCCTATAGGATTGGGTGAACCTGTTTTTGATAAACTGCATGCTGAATTGGCAAAAGCATCAATGAGCATTAATGCAGCAAAAGGATTCGAAATTGGAAGTGGATTTGCCTCCGCAGCAATGTTTGGTTCCATGCATAACGATCCTTTTATAAACGAGGATAATAAAATCACCACCGAATCTAATTTTTCAGGGGGAATTCAAGGGGGAATATCCAATGGGGAACCCATAGTTTTTAATGTGGCTTTTAAACCCGTTTCTACAATTCAGCAGCAGCAAAAAACGGTAAATCAGCAGGGCGAAGAAGTTGAGATTAAGGCCCAAGGCAGGCATGATCCTTGCGTTGTACCTAGGGCAGTACCTATTGTTGAAAGCATGGCCGCCTTAGTTTTGGCAGATTATTATTTGCGACAAAAAAGCGATAAAATTTAAAATTTTAGGCTTCGTTTTTCGTTGTTAATAAATAAAGCTATAGCGCTAAATGTAAGTAGGTTATCTGTAGTAATTTTAATCTCTCTATTTTAAAAAACAAGTAAAAAGTGAAAAGATTTATTAGTGTATTGGCAATTGTATTATTGCTTTTTGTTGGTGCCGCTATTGCTGTGCCTTATTTTTTTCAAGACAAAATTGTAAACCGATTTATTACCGAGATAAATAAAAATTTAAATGCCAAAGTTGCATTTGAAGATATTTCCTTAACCATGTTCAAGTCGTTTCCAAACTTAGCTTTAAGTCTGGATGATATTTCTGTTAAGGGCATTGACTACTTTAAAAATGATACACTGTTAAAAGCTGATAATGTTGCATTGGTTATTGATTTAATGAGTGTAATAAAAGGAGAAGACATTTCTATTAAATCGTTTACCGCAAATAAAGCGGTAATCAATACCATTGTTTCTGAAACCGGATTAGCAAATTGGGATATTGTTAAAGATGATGGAACAGAAAGCAATAGTGCCGAATCTGCATTTGATTTAGAGAATTATAAAATTACCAATAGTGATTTGTATTATACCGACAGAGAAGGAAATATAAAACTCAAATTAGAATCCATAGATCATACGGGTAAAGGAAAGTTTACAGCTAGTGTTTTTGATTTGGTTACAGAAACAGAAGCAGAGGCATTCAACCTTTCATACAACAATGTAAAGTACATTCATAATGCAAAGACAAATCTAGATGCAATTATTGGCGTTGATTTGAATAAGAGCTTGTATACGTTCAAAGACAATAAACTTACGCTAAATGATTTGGATTTAATTTTCGATGGCTCTATTGGATTGCCGGAGGATGGAATTCAATATGATTTAAAATGGTCTGCACCAAGCACTGAATTTAAATCTTTTGCCAGTGTAATTCCTGGTGTTTATCAAAACGATTATAAAAAGTTAAAAACAAAAGGTACGCTTGCCTTAAGCGGTTTTGTAAAAGGATTGCAAACGGACAAGGCATATCCTGCTTTTGATTTGCGTTTGGTGGTTAAAGATGCAAGCATGAGGTACCCCGGTTTTGATGGAGACATAAAAGACATTAATGCCGATTGTAAAGTGATGAATTCCGGTTCCGGTCCTGATGGAACGTTGATTGACTTAGATAAAATTCATGC
>JABDLV010000162.1 GCA_013001815.1 Bacteroidia bacterium | reverse complement strand
CTGACTTTTTTGTCATTCACCTGTAATGAAATAAAGTAAATTCCTGATGAGTAATTTTCTGCATCCCACTTGTATGAATACTCACCTGCAGACTGTTTTTCAGTTACAATTTCTTCTAGTTTGTTTCCTACAATGTCATACACTGCTAAACTCACTGTTGAACTGCTTGTTAATTCATAATTAATTGTTGTCTGATCTTCAAACGGATTTGGATATGCAGTTAGATTAAATGAATTAGCATTTACATCATCAATGCCTTGAATAATTACTGATACGGTATCGCAGGAAGTGGCAGTGCAATTCTGAGCATCAGTAACGGTTAAGCATACACTATATACACCACCGGTTGCATACAAATGCTGCGGGTCTTGTTGATTAGAATTTGTTCCATCACCCAAGTCCCATACATAGGTGAGAGGAGCAGCACCGGTGCTTTGATTGGTAAATGTTACGTTACCTGTTGGGCCAACGTTATATGTAAACCCTGCTGTACAATTACTTCCGCCACTTACAGTAATTGGTATGCACAAGGTATCTGTACATCCACTTGCTGTCACAATCGTTAAGCAAACTGTATATGTTCCTGATTGAGCATAAATATGACCTGGATTTTGTTGATTAGATACAGTGCCATCTCCAAAATCCCAATTCCAACTCACAATAGAATCATTCGTTACTATTGATGAATCTGTAAAAGTAACCGCCAGTGGATTAAATCCAATTATATAACCAAAGTCTGCCTGGCAACCACCGCCCGTGGAACAAGGACCCGTAGTCCATGAAGTAACACCACCATAAAATTCTGCAACACAAGAATTAGAATAAGTAACATTATTACATCCACAAACAGGTGCATAAATTGCTGTACAAATTACGGTACTATCTATCTGATTAGGATCTACACATGGTACACCAACTACAGTAAGAGTTTGACAAGTTGTATCAATGCAACCTGTATTATCAACTATACCCAAGCAAACATTATAGGTGCCCGGTTGTGAATAAGTGTGAATTGGATTTTGCATAGTAGATGTATTGCCATCACCAAAATCCCAAATCCAGTTTGTGATTGTCCCTCCTGTTGATGCATCATTAAAACTATACTGGTTCGGATTACCGGTTGAAATAAAAGTAAAATTAGCCTGGCAACCACCGACTAAACAGGGTCCGGTTGTCCAAGAAGTAACACCAGCATATTTTTCGGCAACACAACTATTCGGATAAGTTATGCCATCGCAACCACAAACCGGGGCATAAATTGCCGGGCAAATTGCAAAGGAGTCAATCAATGCAGGATCGATACATGGAGTTGTTCCGGTAATGGTCACACTATCACAATAGGTTGAAGTACATCCGCTGGTAGTAACTATTACCAGGCAAACATTATAGGTGCCGGGATTTGCATAGGTATAAATAGGGCTAGCAAGAGTAGAATTTCCGCCATCACCAAACGTCCAAAACCATGTACTGATTCCGCTACCTGAACTATCAGTAAAAGTAACGGTATTGTTAAGAATACTATATCCAAAGTTTGCCTGGCATCCTACAGAGTTGCAAGGACCTTGTGTCCAAATGGCAACTCCATCTGTTTTTTGTGCTATGCAATCGTTGCTATAGGTTACTCCATTGCAGCCGCAAACCGGAGCATAAATAAATGGGCAAACCGGTGGTGCTATTAATGAGGAGTCTATACATTGAGCGCTTTGAGCATGAATGTTTTTTCCGGCAGTTAAAGCAAAAATAATACTGACTAAAAGTAGAATTCGTTTCATGATTGATATATATTTTTGAATGAGATGCTAATATATTCATAAAAGTAAAACTAGCGCCCTAAATAAGCGTTATTAAACGTATATATAGCATATCTTTGCATGAAATGAGCCAGGGTTCTAACATAAAGTACTGTAACAGTCTGAATTCATACAGCAGGCTAGAGACGCGTGAAGTTGTTATAGGCAATGTAGCAATTGGTGGCAAAAACCCCATACGTGTGCAATCTATGACTACAACTAACACGATGGATACGTTGGCTACCGTTGAACAGAGCATTAGAATGATTGAGGCGGGAAGTGAGTTGGTTAGAATTACAGCACCAAGTAAAAACGAAGCCAGAAACCTTGAGAATATAAAAAATGAGTTGAGAAAACGAGGTTATGAAACACCGTTAGTTGCAGATATACATTTTACTCCAAATGCTGCTGAGGTAGCGGCCCAAATTGTAGAAAAAGTAAGAGTGAATCCGGGCAACTATGCAGACAAGAAAAAATTTCAGTTCACGGAATATACGGATGATGATTATGCTAATGAACTGGAAAGAATTAGGGAAAAATTCACACCACTTGTAAACGTGTGTAAAGAACATGGCACTGCCGTGCGCATTGGTACAAACCATGGTTCCTTATCTGATAGAATCTTAAGTAGATTTGGAGATACTCCACTGGGTATGGTTGAATCTGCAATGGAGTTTGTAAATATTTGCAGAGACAATGATTATCATGAGCTAATTCTGTCTATGAAAGCCAGTAATACGGTAGTAATGGTAGAGGCATATCGTTTGTTGGTGAACAGAATGTTGAATGAAGGAATGAATTATCCATTGCATTTGGGTGTTACGGAAGCAGGAGAAGGTGAGGATGGCAGAATAAAATCTGCAGTGGGTATTGGAACATTAATGGAGGATGGGATTGGAGACACTATTCGAGTGTCCCTTACAGAGGAACCGGAATTAGAAATACCGGTTGCTAAACAATTAGTGGAAAGATATAGTGAAAGAAAAACGGAATCAGTTATGTCTGATTTTGCAACATATCCAATAAACCCATTTGATTATAATAAGAGAAAAACGAAAGAGATATTGAATATCGGTAATGAGCATGTGCCGGTTGTTATAGCCGATTTGAGTCAAGTGAATACTATGACAGCAGCTTCATTGTTTTCATATGGTTATATGTATTCAGTTCCATTAGACAAGTGGAATATTCAAGATCAAGCAGCAGATTATATTTACACTGGAAATACAAAAGTTGATTTTGATTTACCGGGAACGTTGGGAGAAATTTGTGATTATAATTGCTGGAAGGAGAGTAAACAACGGGAAAATGTTTATCCATTGTTTTCAGCAAGCGAATTTTTAGAGGATGTTGAGACAAGTAATGTTTTAAATTTTGTTACTGTAGATACGAATGAAAATCTTGATGCTTTAATAAGCAAAGTTAATCAGGTTCCGTCTGTTTTAATTATTTCAAGTACGAGTGAGACTGCAATGACTGACGTTAGAACGCAGATCTTTACTTTAATGCAAAAAGCTTGTGACACACCTGTTATCATTAAGAGAAGTTTTGATGCAAGTAAGGATGTAACTCAATTGTATGCCTCAACAGACTTTGGGGCCTTGCTAATAGATGGTTTGGGTGATGGTATTTGGTTGAGTAATAATAACTGTTCTCCTGAATTTATTAATTCTACTTCTTTTGGAATACTTCAGGCATCAAGAACAAGAATTTCTAAAACAGAATATATTTCATGTCCTTCTTGCGGAAGAACTTTGTTTGATTTGCAGGAAACTACTGCAAAAATTAGAAAAAGAACACATCATTTAAAAGGAGTTAAAATCGGGATAATGGGTTGCATAGTGAATGGTCCCGGAGAAATGGCAGATGCAGATTATGGGTATGTGGGTTCAGGTCCCGGCAAAATTACTTTGTATAAAGGACATGAAGTAGTTAAGAAAAGCATACCAACAGAACAGGCAGTTGACGCACTGATAGATTTAATCAAAGAGCATGGCGACTGGGTAGAAGAACAGGAAATTGTAAGCGCATAAAAAAAGGTGTCATTTCTGACACCTTTCAAATAAGTTCAATTTATTTTATTTCACAATTGCCAATGGATTTTTCAATCCTTCGTAGTGTTTTAAGTCTGCTTTTACAGAGCCAACCAAAATGGCAGCTTCAATTCTAACCGGTATTCTGTTTTTGTCATTGCTAACCCAAACTACCATGTCATCAGGGTTTTTAAATACTCTACCTTCTTGCAACATTGGGCTAAATTTTAAACAATCTATGTAGCCAAATTTAGTTTTAATCGTTTCCTGTCCTCTAAAAGTAACATCTATTGGAATAACAGACTTACTATAAAATGCATTCAAAGGAAAAGTATCCCCGACTTCCATATTATTTAAATCCCATGTGCGGGCATAGTAGAAAGCACTAACTATGTCTTGTACATTTTCCGGTACATTATACACTCGCTTAGCATCTTTAGCTAGTTTGTGCATCTGATAAAAAGTAACATCCTGTTCACGCTTATAACTTCCTTCTTCAATTTTTCTTGTATGATACCAAGGAATCATAGCCTCTGTATCTATGAAAGATTCATATTTATCTCTCACTTTAAAAAACCAGTCAAATGCACCAACTGATCTTCCGGTACCAACAACGTGATAGCATTCTCTTTTTCCGAACTTCACTAAGTCTTTTTTTATTTCAAGCCTGGCTTCACCGGCATTCATTAATCCATAATGTACACGGTATTCTAAAACTTCTGAAGTAGTAAATGATTCATTCAATATAGCTCGTAAACTATCTTGACTGTAGGAAACCATGGAATTTGACATTCCTAAAAACAAAATTATTAAGTAAAACCTTTTCATATACAAGTATGAGTAAATTGTAGCGAAAAGGTTTAAAGGAAAATTAATCGCTTGGCGTACCAATTTCATTTTCAGTTACTTGTAGGTCTTTTAATTGAGGTAAATCATCGGGTGATTTAAGGCCAAAATGGTCCATAAATTGCTCGCTGGTACCGTAAATAATGGGGCGACCAGGCGCATTGCTTTTACCCTTAATTATAATGAGCTCTTTTTCTAACAATTTTTGAACGCTGTAATCGCAGCTTACCCCTCTAATGTGCTCCATTTCTGCTTTAGTAATTGGTTGTTTATACGCTATAATTGCCAATGTTTCTAATGCAGCATTAGATAATTTTTTCTTGTTTTTTATTTGAAGCAAAGCCTGTATAGAGGCATGATAATCAGGTTTAGAAAAGAAACATATTCCACCGGCAATTTCTACAATGTGAAAAGAGTAACTCTCATCATTGTATTTTTCTTTCAGCTCATTAATGCATGTTTCCACTTCATCTTTACTAATATCCCAATCATACACTGTTTTTAAGCAAGATTGAATCTCTGGAATAGCAAGGCTTTCTTCAGCTGTAAATATTAATGATTCAATATGTTGTTTTAAATTTTCCATAAGGAGGAGGTAATAATATAACGTTTATAAGGTAAATCTATTTCAGGCCGCAATTTAGCCATTTACAGGCGTTTAATCAGGTTTTTTTCAAGAAATTAAACGACCACATTTACAATTCTGCCGGGCACCACAATCACTTTTTTAGGGTTATTTCCTTCCAACCATTTCTGTATTTGCTCGCTATCAAGTACCTCTTTTTCAACTTGATTCTTATCCAGGTTTAGAGGCAGCTCAATTTTAAACCGGGTTTTTCCGTTTACCGAAACAGGGTATGAGAAATTATCTTCAACGAGTTTAGATTCGTCAAACTTAGGATATGTTGCTTGTGTAACACTTGTTTGATGACCCAAATGTTGCCAAACTTCTTCTGTTATATGTGGAGCAAATGAAGCCAATACAATAGTTAAAGGTTCTAAAATTGCGCGCTTATTGCACTTCAAATCACTGAGTTCATTTACACAAATCATAAATGCACTAATGCAAGTATTAAATGACAAGCGTTCAATATCTTCTTCAATTTTTTTAATGGTCTTGTGAAGGCTTTTTAATTCTTTTCCATTTGGTTCCTTATCACTAACCGAGAATTTTTCATTGACGATAAACAGGCGCCAGTATTTCTTTAAAAATTTATAAACTCCATCAATGCCGTTTGTGCTCCACGGTTTAGACAATTCTATTGGGCCTAAGAACATCTCATACATACGCAAGGTGTCAGCTCCGTAACGGTCTACCACATCATCAGGGTTCACAACATTATGCCAACGCTTAGACATTTTTTCTACTTCACTTCCGCAAATGTATTTCCCATCTTCTAGAACAAACTCTGCATCTTTAAATTCGGGTCTCCAGTTTTTGAATGCATCCAAATCTAATTCGTCATTAGACACCATTGACACATCAATATGAAGTACAGTGGTTTCGTGTTGGTCTATTAAGCCGTTAGAAACAAATTTGTTGGTGTTGTTAATTCGGTAAACCAAGCTCGATACACCTTGTATCATTCCTTGATTAACTAATTTTTTTGCAGGCTCATTAAATGGAAGCTTGCCAATATCATATAAAAATTTTGTCCAAAAACGTACATATAACAAATGACCAGTTGCATGTTCAGAGCCGCCTAAATATAAATCTACCTGTTTCCAGTAGTTCACGCTTTCCTCTGAAACCATCGCTGTTTCATTGTTTGGGTCCATGTACCTTAAGTAGTACCAGCTAGAACCTGCCCAGCCTGGCATGGTATCCGTTTCTAATGGATGTCCATCTTTTGTTTTCCAATTCTTTGCTCTTGCTAAAGGCGCATCTCCTGTTTCGGTTGGTAAGTACTTATCTACTTCAGGCAACTCTAAAGGCAAATCACTTTCATCTAAAGTATATGGTACATCATTCTTGTAGTAAATTGGAAAAGGTTCACCC
>JABDLV010000154.1 GCA_013001815.1 Bacteroidia bacterium | reverse complement strand
TTGTGCGTTAGAGAAATTTGAAATTAGAACAAACACTAAAACGGCAACGATTTTCGTCAACCATTTTGTCATTGTGTTTTGAGCAAAAGATTCCGTAGTGGGGTAACTTGTTCTCATGATATTTAGGGTTTTTAATAGGGGTTACAAGAAATCTAAGGGTTAGGGGTTTTTAATTTTAACTAACCGAGGGATCGTCTGTATCTCTGTTTAATAATTTGGGATTTAAATATTTCAGGGTTATATGTAGAAAACCCTTCATCATTGCATACTGCATACGAGAAGGGTTGTGTAACGTAAGGATATACCAAACGAGACCAACACGTAAGTGTGGCTCCAATTAGTACAATTTCAATAAGGATTAAAGTAAAAGTATCAACCATTTAATTTAATTTTCAATCTGCGTTTATCTTCTATTCAATTAAGGCAAGATATAAGATAAGCAAGCTAACCATTAGTTATTGAGAAGTCAATCTCATTAACATAATAATTCGGCTCATTCACCACTAAAATGCCTCCATTCACCATATGAGCGTCTCTTAAATCAGCATATCCCTTCATACAACTTTCATCTTTTTCAATAGGGAAGGTTAAAAATTCACTCAATTTATATTCAAAAAGGCTAAGGCAGAAAAAATTCCGCCCCGCAATTTGAGACGTTTTTTCTTTATTTGCAAGGGTTTCAGCCATTTTTGTCATTATTTTTTTGTCTACTATTTAGTTTCAATTAGTTACCGCTAAAATTTTATTGAATTTTGGTATCTGAATCATTCAACGTTTGAAGCGTTTCCTCACAAGCCTTGTTAACTGAGCATTCTGAGCCTTTTATCTTCACTTGCGTTTTGCCTTTCATTTCTTCAAATTCCATCATTCGTCTTTCGTTATTTTAATTTAAAATCAGGCGTTTTAATTCCGTTTGAGCCCCAATTTGAACTTTTAACAAGTACAATCCCGTAGGTAATGATTCTACATTGAGGTTTAATTCATTCTTTCCCTGGCTACATATCAAATTTTGGCGTAGTACTGACTTGCCAACTACATCCAAAACAGTAACCGTAACCATTTCATTTTCTGACATGCACTGAAACAAAACGGTTATAATATCTGATGTAGGATTAGGATATAAATCAGAAATGATATTTTCTGAAGGTGCACTGAAGGAGCCGTTATTGCTGCCTTTGCACTGTTCCACTGAAATATTTTTTTGCACTGAACTACCTTTAGCATCAATAACTTTTATTTTGTGATCACCTTCACTTAATTCAAAATTCAAGCATTTATTCATCACAGCATTATTGTGATAATATTGGTAAGGCGGCTTTCCACCAGATGCAAAAACATTCAATAATTTTTGGCAATTATTGTCAAATTCGGCCTCCCTTATTTGATGATTGATTTTTAATGCTCCTCCATCACTTAATGTGATGACAATTAAATTTGCACATCCGTTGTTATCAATTACTGAAGCATAATAAGTGCCGGCTGCCAAATTGGCAACATCTTCTGTAGTAAATCCATTAGACCATAAATAGGTATAAGGAGCAACACCTCCGGAAACGAGCACATCTATGCTTCCATCTGATGCTCCGGGAGCAGTTGGATTATCGGGAATAAAAAATGTAATTAAAGAATTTGGCTCACGAATTTCTACCAATTTTTCTATTAAACAATCATTGTTATCGGTGATAAAACAATGATAAAAATTTGCTGAAAGCCCCGAAATTTGACTTGTGGTTTGCTCCGGATCAGTATCCCACAGATATGAATATGGAGACATGCCACCCGTAGTTGATAATGAAATGGCACCATTATTTAAGCCATTGCATGATATATTTGTTTTACCAATAGTAACCGTAATCGGGTTATTGCTGTCGCAATTTTCAGTTCCTTCTAAAATTGAAATTTTTTTATTCGCGCTTATATTATATAATATGTCTTCAATGCCTGAAGGCCATTTTACAATTATGGAATCGATCAAAGTTGCAGCTCCTAAACCAATAATATTATCAAATGTACTTTGAGAGCCATAGCTGTCTCCTGCCTGCGTATATCTGTAATACGTGTTATTACCAAGGTGAACTTCTATCCAACTTCCTATTCCATCTCTATTACTCATTCGGCCTTTTAAGTCAATTTTTACCCAGTTATTCGAATTTGCTCCATTTAAATAAAGTCGGTTTGGCGTAAATTCATTAGAAACTGCTATATCATAAAAGCCATCATTATTTAAATCTCCAATAGCCGTTCCAAAAGATCTGGAATTATCAGCATCTGTTCCTACATCATCCAACTCAGTAAAAATTCCGGAGCCATCATTTTCGTACAATGAATTGCGTTTATGTGGATTTAATGAATCCCCACTTTCATATGCAACAAATAAATCTAAATCCGAATCATTATCGAAATCAAAGAAATTTCCTCCCCAACCAGTTCTGTTTCCTATTACCCCGACAGAATCAGCAACATCAGTAAATGTACCATCGCCATTATTTCTAATTAATGCGTTCCCATTACCCAATCCAAAAGGGCCTCCAAAACTGTTGGTTACAAATACATCCAGGTCGCCATCATTGTCATAATCGCCAACTGCGGTGCACATTCCATCTAATTCAACATCTGCCCCACTAATTAAACTTACATCTGTAAACGTGTCATCTCCATTGTTTTCAAATAACACATTTCCTCTATGCCTATCTATTGCTATATAAATATCCGGCCACAAGTCATTATTATAATCTAAAAATGAAACAGACAATGGATAGTTCATACTGTCAGTAACTCCTGCAAGTACACTTACATCTATAAATGTTCCATTACCATTATTTTTATATAAATAATTTCTGATGTTATTGTTAGTATTTCCCTGGCGAGAATTTAAAACATATAAATCAATAAATCCATCCAGATTAAAATCTCCCCAACAAGCAGCAAATGACCATGTAATTGCATTGCTTAATCCAGCAGAAACAGTTATATCTGTAAAACTTCCCCCATTGTTTTGAAATAGTTGATTTTGTTGGCCATTGGTTGCAACAAAGGCATCTTGATCGCCATCATTGTCTATATCTGCCCAAATAACACTTTTAGAATCTGTTGATGGTGTTAAACTTGTAAATAAGATGGCATCTGTAAATGTTGAATCTCCATTATTCAAATATGTTTTTAATGGAACATTTACATCTCCACTCATAATAATATCATCTAATTGGTCATTGTTTATATCAACAAAGGATAAGCCACCACCAAATACCGGAATATTACCATGAGAATGACTAATACCACTTGAATCTGTTATATCATAATATAAGGTGGGTTCAGTCGAGGCAATAGTACTTCCTTCAATTATTGAAATTTTTTGATTGCCTATTATATTATATAAAATGTCTACTGTACCTGAAGGCCATGTAATAATAACAGAATCGGCTAAAGCATGGGTACCTAAACCAAAAATAACAGACAATGAATTTTGACTTATATAACTTTCACCACAAGTCGTATATCTTATCTGCTTAATACCTCCAGCATATACTTCAATTAATGAACCAATACCGTTTCTATTACTTTGTACTCCCTCTAATTTAATTTTTAGAAAATTATTTCCGTTTCCTCCAGAATTTTCCCAAAGTTGAAATGTGCTGATTGTTGTATCTCCATTTATAATATAAGATATATTGTTAACTGCTAAATCCGGGTAACCATTATTATCAAAATCGCCAATGGCATTACCATAACTTTTTAATGTATCAGCTTCCATTCCATTTCCGGTCACCAACAAAAAATCAGCGTTTCCTATATTTTCATAAAGTGCGCTTGAAATAAAACCTTGGGCTGGTTGTAATTCACCCGAACAGTAAATATCTAAATCCATATCCAGATCAAAATCAAAAGCCTGCACTCCCCATCCTAATCCATAAAAACCAACACCGGCCGAATCAGCATTTTCAGTGAATGTTTCATTTCCATTATTCATTAAAAGTTTGTTGCCAGGTGGTGTGTTAGCAATATAGAGATCGATATAACCGTCATTATCAAAATCACCAGAGGTAACACCCATTGCTTCCATACTAAGTCCAGCTCCCGAACTTGCACCTACTTCAGCGAACGTTTCATCTCCATTGTTTTTATACAATGAATTAATTGTATGGTGATCATCAACCGTGTAAATATCCGGCCAACCATCATTGTTAAAATCAAAAACTACTGAAGCAAAAACAGCATGTGACAGTCCCTGAACATTTGCACTGATTGTAACATCAGTAAAATTTCCTAAGCTGTCATTTTTATAAAGTCTGTTTGAATACTGTGTTAATAAAGTTGAACGATTGCATAGATACAAATCAACATGTCCATCATTGTTAAAGTCAGTCCAGTTTGCAGAATAAGTTGGATCACTATCCGTTGGTATACCTACTGCATTAGTTACATCCACCAAATTCAAATTTCCATCATTTCTGTATAATTTATTTGGTTGTAAATATGCAGTTACTAATAAATCATTATCTCCATCATTATCGTAGTCGCACCAAAGCACTTGTTTTATTTCTGTTGTGTTGGTAACTAAAGGTGGGACTACTTTTTGAAATGTTCCGTTGTTGTTTTCGTAAAAATATAATGTGTCGCCATCCTTACTTGCGAACGTTAAATCATCCCAGCCATCGTTGTTATAATCAAAGCAACTTACACCTCCACCAAAATGCGCACCCAAGCCTCCGAAGCCATAGCTTTCGGTTATTGAATTAACCGAAGAAACTTCATCAAAGGTTATTTGGCCAGATGTACTAACAGCACCGGAGAGAAAAATAATTAAGGATACTATACCTGTTCGGTAAAGATTCAAGTTCATTGGGGAATGGGGATTTTACGAATAACTAAAGTAGCAATTCTACCCCTTAATCTCAACACATTTTGGTGAATGGCTTTATTGCATAAACTATTCATTTAAATTATACAGAAATCCTATTGAAATTGAGAATATTGAGACCTGAAACAATTCAATTCATGTGGGTGAAATAAGTTGATTCAGGTGCGAAATTTTAATAAAATGATGCAAAATTCTTCTAAGACAGAACCGCAAACATCACTTAATTACTAGTCGATTAATTGAAAATCTGACTGCACTGCACAACCATTTTCATCTGCTATTCGCACCGAATAATTTCCCGCTGACAACTGAAATATGTCCTTGGTTTTTACACCGGTATTCCACTGAAAATTTAACGTGCCTACTCCACCAGTTGCGGTTAAACTAATGCTACCATCACTCGCACCAACTGCACTGGGATGATTAATACTTGCACTGAATATAATAGCTGATGGTGTATTCACTTCAATATTTTTGACACTTGCACAAGCATCACTATCGTGCACTATCAACTTGTAACTGCCACTGATTAAATCATGAATAGTTGAAGTAGTATTGTTTGCATCTGCACTCCAAGAATAAAAATACGGAGGTGTACCACCACTAGCTGAACACTGAATTTTAGAGTCTAAAACTGAATTGCAACTATTATTTTTTACTGACACTGTAAGTGCAATTGGATTATTTTGATCGCAATTAGTTTCTGTTTCTGTAACACTGAGCAATTGATTTGCGTGTACATTAAAAAATTTGTCCACTGCACCAGATGGCCAAGTAATAATAATTGAGTCTGCCTGTGGAGCACTGCTTAAACCAAAAAATTCAGTGAAAGAGTTTTGACTAAGGAACCCTTGTCCACACATGGTGTATCTAACTTGTTGTACACCCTGTGCATAAACTTTTATCCATGAACCTATTCCATCACGATTGCTAATTACACCTTCTAGTTTTATTTTTAACCAATTTCCACTACCAAAATTATTTTGCCAAACATGGTGCGGTTGCACTAAATTACACACTGCTATATCCGGAAATCCATCATTGTTTACATCGCCAATTGCATTGCCATAACTCCGAACGGTGTCGCCTAAAAATCCAGTCCCGGATATCTGAGAAAAACTTCCATTTCCTAAGTTTTTATAAAAAGCACTAGATATTCCACCTTGAGAAGGAATCAAACTTCCACTTACATACAAATCCGGAAGCATATCTAAATCATAGTCTAAAAACTGAGCTCCCCAGCCAATGCCATTAAATGTTGTGCCATTAAATAATGCCAACTCTGAAAAAGTAGAATTTCCATTATTATGTAAAAATTTATTTCCCTGTTGAGTATTGGTTACATAAATATCTAAGCACCCATTGTTATCATAATCACCTACCGCAGCACTCATGGCATTAATAGCCAAGTTTGCACCGGAAGCAATTCCAACATTTGTAAATGTGTTGTTTTGGTTATTCTGATACAATGAGTTTACCGTGTATTTATCTTGTGCAGTATAAATATCGGGCCATGTATCATTATTAAAATCTAAACAGGCAGAAGCCAGTGGTTCTTTGAGCGAGTCTGTTACTCCGGCAGAAATTGCAATGTTTGTAAAAGTACCATTGCCATTATTTTTATACAGTTCATTAATATCATTTGGACCAACTAAGTAGTTTGTTACAAACAAATCCAAATGGCCGTCTTTATTAAAGTCTAACCAATTTGCAGTAAAGGTAGAAGTAGGGGTTGTTGATATACCAGCCGAAACTGTAACGTCAACTAAAGCCAGGCCACCCGAATTCTGATACAATTTGTTTGAACTATAATTAGCAGCTAAAAACAAATCTTTATCCCCGTCATTATCATAATCTGCCCAAAGAATTTGAGTTACCTCTTTTGTATTAGAAACGAGAGATGGGATTTTTTGAAATACGCCACCGTTATTAATGTAAAAATGAACGGAATCACCTATGCAACTACTGTAAGTTAAATCATCCCATCCATCATTATTTATATCACAAAAACTTACGCCACCTGCAATCATTGCAGGGCCGTAAGCCTCAACAATATTGTTTTGCGGTGCAACATTTAAATATGTTTGTGCGGTGGATAAAGAGGGGGAAAAGCTATATACACCTATACATATGATATAAATATAGGTACGAAAACTCATTTGGTTTAATTTCTCTGCACTATTAAAATACTATAAATTCTGCTCTTTTGGACAGTTATTATGGTGAACGAATAAAAATAACAGATGAATACGCTGTTTAAATTCGCACTGAACCTGCAAATCCTTTTTCAGAAACATGATCCCATACCATATTTATTCCGGTTTGCAGGTCTATTTTATGTTTCCAACCCAAGGAATGAATCTTAGATACATCTAATAATTTTCTGGGAGTGCCATCGGGTTTTGATGTATCAAATTTTAGCTCTCCGGTAAAACCAACAGTATTTTTAATGGTCTCTGCCAACTCTTTAATAGTGATGTCTACACCTGTACCAACATTTACAGTTTCTCTATCGCTGTAGTTTTGCATTAAAAAAATACAAGCATCAGCCAAATCATCAACATGCAAAAATTCTCTTTTAGGTGAGCCGGTTCCCCAAATCTCAACACTGTCAAGATTGCCTTCCTTTGCTTCTGCAAACTTTCTGATTAAGGCAGGAAGCACATGCGAGTTTTTTAAATCATAATTATCATTTGGACCATATAGATTAGTTGGCATGGCTGATATAAAATCATCATCATACTGATCTCTGTATGCTTCACACATTTTTAACCCGGCAATTTTTGCAATGGCATAAGGCTCATTTGTTGGCTCTAAATATCCACTAAGCAAGTATTCTTCTTTAATGGGTTGCTTGCTCATTTTTGGATAAATGCATGAAGAACCCAAAAGCATTAATTTTTCAACACCAACATCATGTGCAGCTTTTATTACGTTGCACTCAATCATTAAATTATCATAAATAAAATCTGCGCGGTAAGTGTTGTTTGCAAGAATACCACCAACTTTTGCTGCAGCTACAAAAACAAAATCTGGATTTTCTGCATTAAAAAAATCGCTGGTTTCTTTTTGTCTGGTTAGATTAACCTCTTTAGATGTTTTCACTACAATATTGCTAAACCCTAAATTGTTAAGCTTTCTAACAATAGCTGAACCAACCATTCCTCGGTGGCCGGCCACATATATTTTACTATCCTTATTCATTGAAAAATTCTAAGACTCGTTATAGTTAATTACTTCGTGGCCACCTTCTTTTAAATATTTGTCTTTAGAAAATAGCTTAACATCTTCTGCAACCATTTCTTTTATTATTTCCGGTAGCGCATATTTTGGCGACCAACCCAGCTTGGCTTTTGCCTTGGATGCATCTCCAATAAGCAGTTCTACCTCAGCCGGACGATAATACTTTTTGTCAATTTTTAGAACTGTTTGTCCTTCTTTAAAAGCAAAATCTGAATTATTTGATTTTGCCACTTTAGCAATTTCGTTTTCATCTTTCCCAATAAATTCTAATTCAACGCCAACCTCTTTAAATGCCATAATTATAAAATCTCTTACCGAAGTAGTGGTACCTGTTGCGATTACCAAATCTTCAGGAGTATCTTGTTGCAACATTAAGTGCATGGCTTCTACGTAATCTTTTGCATGACCCCAGTCTCTTTTCGCATCAATGTTACCCATGTATAATTCATTTTGCAGGCCAAGGGCCATCCTGGCAACACCACGTGTAATTTTTCTAGTCACAAAAGTCTCTCCCCTCAAAGGCGACTCATGATTAAACAATATTCCGTTTACAGCAAACATGTTATATGCTTCACGATAATTTACCATTATCCAGTATGCATATAATTTTGCCACCGCATATGGTGACCTTGGATAAAATGGTGTCGTTTCTTTCTGTGGAATTTCTTGCACCAATCCATACAACTCAGATGTACTGGCTTGGTATATTTTACATTTCTGATCTAAGCCCAACATTCTAACAGCTTCTAAAATTCTTAGCGCACCCAATGCATCGGCATTAGCAGTATATTCAGGTGTACTAAAACTCACCGCTACATGAGACATTGCTCCCAAATTATAAATTTCGTCAGGCTGCACCTCTTGAATTATTCGTATAATATTGGTTGAGTCAGTTAAATCTCCATAGTGAAGTTTAAATTTTACGTCTTTTTCATGGGTATCTGTATATAAGTGATCTACCCTTTGCGTATTAAATAATGAGCTTCTTCTTTTAATTCCATGAACCATGTAGCCCTTTTCCAATAAATATTCGGCTAAATAAGCTCCATCTTGCCCTGTAATGCCCGTAATTAATGCAGTTTTCATTGTAATTTTTTGATTATTAGCTTGTAAATGTAACGAACTAACAAAATTATGGTTTCATATTTAAAAAAAGCTATACACATATTATATAGAAGACAGTAAATTCGGCCATTTTAGAAGTTAATTACACTTTTAATTAATGCTATTTTTAACTCGATTTTAACCAATAAAGGTAATTGGTTTATAATCTATTACATTTGCTTTTCGTTTCTGAAAGGGAGATTTGAAAAAAACCTGACTTATATATAACATATATAT
Organism: Bacteroidia bacterium; assembly: GCA_013001815.1. Classification (GTDB taxonomy): domain Bacteria; phylum Bacteroidota; class Bacteroidia; order AKYH767-A; family OLB10; genus JABDLV01. The sequence goes on along the minus strand of JABDLV010000154.1, from coordinate 6,295 downwards.
ATAAATGCAGTACAAATAACATATAGAACTTAGAATGAATACTCAGCCTTCAAATTCTGTATCTGCTACAAATGGTAACAATATTGTAGATACTAAAGAGATTAAAAACACCTTGCAAAAAATTGCCAAGAACTGGTATTGGTTTGCATTGTTTTTGGCGTTGGGAATAGGAATTGCATTTGCATATTTATACCAGGCCACCGTATATCATGGTGCTACGGCAAAAATTTTATTAAAAGTTGAAAACAATGCTTTGCAAGATGCATTGAGCAACCAATTAATATCTGACAAAATAAATAGTGAAGAAATTGCGAATGAAATGCTCATTCTGTCTTCTACCAGATTAATTGATGAAGTTGTGACCCAACTCAATTTAGATGTTAAGTATTATGTGAAGGGGAAATTAACTACCGGTGAAGTATATCAAAATACACCTTTTACAGTTTCCGGATCTGTTGATTATGGCTTTTTTTATGGGGTTCCATTTATCGTAAGCATTCAAAATGATTCTTTATTTTATTTAGAAGTAACTAGTGGTGACGGAAAGGTTACCATTGAAGATGAATTTCCATTCAATGAACCGATTGTAAACGAATGGTTCAATATTGTTGTTAGCAGTGATTCTAATTTAATAGCCGGCTTAGAACTAAATGCAACGGAAGAAAATAAATCTGACTATCAATTTGAAATAAACGATCATGATTTTATTGTAAGTGAATACAAGAAGGCTTTGCAAATTAGCAAAGATGACAATGCCTCTGTGATAAACGTGTCAATTGCAGATGAAGTTGAAAAAAAGGCAAAGGATTTTGTAAACACTTTGGTTGACTTATATATTGACAACTCTATTTCTGTTTCTAAAGAAATAAACACCAATACATTAAAATTTATTGATGAACAGTTAGAAGAAGTAGCCGCAAAACTGAATACTTCTGAGTCTTCATTAGAGGCATTCCAAAAAAGCAAGACCACAGTTGACATAAGCAACGAGCAAAGTGTGTATGTACAAAGAATGGTGGAATTTGATAGCGAAAAGGCAAAGCTTCAAATTCAACTACAGTCTATTGACCATATTTATAAAAATTTAACTTCTAGTAATGACATTACTATTTCACCCTCGTTGCTTGCAAACCAAAATGACCCATCATTGTCAGCGGCATTTAATGAACTAGCGGCACTGCAGCAAAGAAAAACGAATTTAATGTTTAGTAATACTGCAAATAGTCAACCTGTTAAAGAAGTAGACCAACAGTTATCTGCAGCAAAGCAGCGAGTGATTTCAATTATTTTAAACATTAGAAAAACTCTTGCTTCTAGAATAAATGGTTTAAACGCACAAGTTGGTCAGTATCGAGGACAAATAAGACAAATGCCAAGCACCATGCGTGGTTTGGTTGACATAAATAGAAAAGTTGCCATTAACGAAAAAATATATTTGTTTTTATTAGAAACAAGGGCCGAAACGGTTATTTCTAAAGCTGCTATTGTAGCGGATAAAATTATTTTAGAAGAAGCTACACCCATTGGTATAGTAAAGCCCAACAGAAACAAAATTCTATTTACCGGAATTGGTACTGGTTTAGCATTATCATTCTTATTAATATTCTTTAAGGGAATTTACCATAATAGCATACAAACAAGAGATGAATTAAATGAGCTTACCAATTTGCCTATAATTGGAGTAGTTGCAAAGAGTAAAGAAGCAAATGAAGATTATTTAGTAGTTGATAAATTTCCTCAATCTTTAACTGCCGAAGCATTTAGAGTTATTAGAACAAACATTTCTTATTTCGCTGCAAAATCTAATACCAAAACTATATTATTCACCTCATCTGCTGCTTCAGAAGGCAAAACGTTCTGCGCAATAAATTTAGCAAGCATTTTAGCAAGAGCTAAAAAGCAAGTGGCTCTTATAGATTTAGATTTACATAAACCTAAACAAGCCAATGCGTTTAATTTAAAAAATGATATTGGTGTTACCTCCTTTTTAGTTGGTAAAGCTAGTATAGATGAAATTATTAAAGACACGCATATTCAAAATTTAAAAGTAATTCTTACCGGTCCGAGAACACCCAATGCGTCTGAATTAATTCTTGATCCTTTATTGGAAGATTTACTTAAACAATTAAAAGAGAGGTATGAGTTTGTAATTATAGACAGCCCACCCGTTGGTTTACTTTCAGATGCGCTAGTTCTTATGCAGCAATCAGACATTAACATATTTGTTTTAAAAGCAAATTACTCTAAACGAGATTTTGTAGAAGTTGCCCATCAAATTGTTGAGAAAAATGACATTAAGAGCATGGCCTTTTTATTAAATGGTGTTAATGCTAACAACATACCTGCCGGTTATGGAGGAGGGTACTATAAATAATGTATTGCGATCTATTGCAATAATTAAATGAGAAAAGCACCTAAAATAACAAACAACACATTTAGGGATACATTCAATTGCTTAAGGTATTTTTTATCTCGTGGGCAAAAAAAGAAAATGCTATTGTTGGGTTTCTTAATGTTTACATCTGCCATTATGGATGTAGCAGGACTTGCTTCATTACTTCCACTCATTAAAATTTCTACTGACCCTTCTTTTATTCATTCAAATGAATATTTAAGCGCTATACATTCCTACTCTGGTGCTACCAGTGATTCTCAATTCATCATGTTCTTTGTTCTTGCCATATTAGCATATTTTATTTTTAAGAGCGCTTTTGGTTTAATGGTGATATATATTCAAGCTCGCTTTAGTACAAGTATTGTAATGACCATTACTAAGTTTCAGTACAACAAATACTACAGCATGAATTTTCATCAGCTGAGCAGTATCAACTCATCTGACATAGTTCATCAAGTTCAAAACATTCCACATAATTTCATTGCCTGGATTTTTACACCATGCCTTACCTTTATTTCTGAATCAATGATAATTAGTTTAATCATTATTGGTATTGCCAGCTACAATTTTGTATTGTTTGCATTAATTGCTCTTGCAATAGCCCCGGCATCTTTATCCATTTATTATGGCATAAGAAATAAATCTCAACAACTGGGTAAGGTAATTGATACCGTAAGACCGTTTGCTCACAGCTCATTAGTTACATCAATTATGGGTTATGTAGATATAGTACTAATAAACCGTGCTAAATTTTACTCAAAAAAGTTTTTTCATTACTCCCAAAGGTACTTTGATCAAAATATTAAATCCACAATGATAAGTTTTATACCCATGAAGGGGTATGAGATAGTTGCCATACTAGGTGTTGTTGTAATTTTTATGTACGCACATTTTTTTGCGAAGGGAAGTGATGAAGTATTAATTTTTGTAGGAATGTTTGCCGCTGCTGCTTACCGTTTAATGCCATCATTAAACAGAATTATGACAGCATTAATGTACATGGAGGTAAATCAAATTTCAATAAGTAATTTATATAAACACATTGATGAAATTGACTACACAACTCAAGATATAGAGCAGCGCGAAGTGCATTTCAATAATAGTTTGAATATAAAAGATGTTAGTTTTCAATTCCCTGATAGCGATACACTCATCCTGAATAAAATTAACATTGAAATTAAAAAAGGCGAAACAGTTGGAATTGTTGGTCCATCAGGATCAGGAAAAACCACTTTGCTAAATTTAATACTTCGTTTTTACGAACCTGTTTCCGGTCAATTATTATCAGATGGTGAAGCGTTAACACAAGAAAACATTGTAAGCTGGCGTGGTAAACTTGGTTATGTGAAACAAGATATTTTTCTTTTAGATGGAAGTATAGCCGAAAATATTTCGCTGGGCGAAACTGAATTTGACAAAGAAAGAATGGAGGCTGCCATCAAGCAAGCATCACTTTGGGAATTTGTAAATGAACAAACGGATGGATGGAATACAAGAATTGGCGAAAAAGGATCGAAACTTTCCGGTGGACAAAGACAAAGAATAGGAATTGCCAGAGCACTTTATAGAGAAGCAGAAATATTGGTATTTGATGAGGCAACCAGCGCTTTAGACTCTAAAACAGAACAAGAAGTTTCTGATTCAATTACACAGCTGTCAAAAACCAAAAAGACCATTTTTATTGTGGCCCACAGAATTACCACGCTTAAAAATTGCAATAGAATTTACGAAATTAAAGATGGTGTAATAGAAGGTGTTCATACCTATGATGAACTTATTGAAAAAGTTATGTAATACTTATTTGCATGAGCTTCACCTATCAATTCAAATAAGTTAATTTCATTCCTTAATTAAAATACATAGCATTTATGCTGTTCAACTCGTTTGAATTCTTTGTATTCTTTCCACTGGTATTTATTTTTTTCTTTACCATACCACATAAGTATCGTTGGGCACTTTTGCTTGCAGCAAGTTGCGTGTTCTACATGTACTTTGTTCCCATATATATTTTTATTCTCTTTTTTAATATCCTCATTGATTATTGGGCTGCAATAAAAATCTCAAAGACAAAAAAAGAACAAACCAGAAAAATATTATTGGCAATTAGCATAGTTGCAAACCTTGGGGTGCTAGCCACTTTTAAATACTTTAACTTTTTTGTTGACAACACTTCGGTTCTAGAACAGCTCTTTGGGTGGAATTTAAACTTTAGGTATTTGGATTTAATATTACCTATTGGCTTATCCTTCTACACGTTTCAATCAATGAGCTATACTATTGAAGTGTATAGGAAAAAACAAATACCGGAAAAACACTTTGGGATTTTTGCATTGTACGTCACTTTCTTTCCGCAACTGGTTGCAGGTCCTATTGAAAGGCCACAAAATATGTTGCATCAGTATAAATCAGAAAAATTCTTTGATTATACCAGAGTAAGCAGCGGGCTAAAGCAAATGCTTTGGGGCTTTTTTAAAAAGTTAGTGATTGCAGATAATCTTTCTGTAATGGTTGATGCGGCTTACGCAAACCCTGAAGAACAAACCGGACTGACATTATTATTGGCAACCTATTTCTTTGCATTTCAAATCTATTGCGACTTTTCCGGCTATACAGATATTGCCATCGGTGCGGCCCGAGTACTAGGCTTTAAATTAATGGACAATTTTAATGTACCGTATCTTTCTTCATCCATAAAAGAGTTTTGGGCAAGGTGGCACATTTCTTTATCAACTTGGTTTAGAGATTACCTATACATTCCACTTGGTGGAAACCGGGTTAAGCTAGCCAGATGGCAATTGAATTTAATGATCACGTTTATAATTAGCGGTTTATGGCATGGTGCGGCTTGGACATTTGTGATTTGGGGATTTCTACATGGGATGTACTTAGTATTTTCTATTTGGAAGGATAAAATTCTATCCAAACTAATCCCTTCACTAACTGATACCAAATCAATAATCTTAAAAGGAATAAACACACTAATAGTTTTTCACTTGGCTCTTTTTGCCTGGATATTCTTTAGAGCAAATGATGTGAACGATGCATTTACCATTATTCACAACATCACTTCAATAAATTTAGGGAGTGAAATCTCTAATTCTTTAAGTGCTCTTTCAAGCGGGCAAACAGGTAGAACATTTTTTAAAATATTATTGCTTGCATTGTTTATCATTATAGATCCACTAATGGATTCCATTACTAAAAACAAAATCATTATATCTAATTCAATATTAAAGTGGTTAGTCTATTCTGCCATTGCAGCATCTATTGTATTGTTTGGGTATTTCGGTGAAGTTGAATTTATTTACTTTCAGTTTTAATGAAAAAGCTAATATTAAATATCATTCTATTTACAACACTAACAGCTGTTGTATATTCTATTATGGTCTTCATTTTGTTCAAGATACCAATGGGTGGAACACCCTTTTTGTACAGAACAACGCACGGCTTGCAATGGAAGGGAGGACCAGGACTTAGAGTATTTGAAAATTTTGATAAAACTGAAAAAAGAGACATTATAGTTATTGGAACTTCGCATGCCTATAGAGGATACAATCCTGAGATTTTTTTAGAGCATGGATTAAAGATGCGCGCATTAGCTACCAGCAGTCAGTCGCTGAAAAGCTCCTATGTAGTAGCCAAGTCATTATTAAATAAAGAAAACTGTGATATCGTTATTATAGATTTATATGAAAGAATATTTTCCAGCACTTCTTTAGAATCTACTGCAGACTTAGTGCAACATTTACCTGATAACCGATCTGCATTGGCAATGGCCTGGGAAGCAAAAGATATACGAGCAGTAAACATGTTTGCAACAAGATTGGTATCACAAAACTCTGAGCCACTATTTGATTCTGAAGTCGAAATGAAAGATGGTTTCGGTACATCTCATGACAC
>JABDLV010000119.1 GCA_013001815.1 Bacteroidia bacterium | reverse complement strand
AACAAAATGGTGTTTTTGTTGAAGTTAATTTGCCCATTCCCATTACAGCGCGTATTCCGGATTTAACTCCTGTTGGTAAAAACAAGGCCATTGAAGGAGATATTGATATGAATATGCAGTTAAAACCAGGTGCCGTTTTTGACACCATTCGCTACGAGATTTACATAGTTGACCGAACTTTAAATCACAGCAACACCGTTACAACTTCTGAAATTGTGATTAATACGCAATAGCCATATAAGTTCTTGATTATAGGCTGTATTCAGCATTTTATTCTAAATAGATATTGCACTTTTCTTTTAACTTTATGCAACCATTTTATATGCTTTTTGCATCTATCTATATAATATCTAACCAAAACTAAAGCCATGATTAAATCATTACTTGCTTCAAAAATTCTTGTATTACTTTTAATAATTCTCACAAGCAGTCCGGTTATACTACCACAAAAAGCCAATGCTTCTCATTTAATGGGAGGTGAAATTACAGCTAACCACTTAGGTGGATTAAATTATGAGTTTGAAATGGTATTGTATAGGGATCCTAATGGGGTTTCTCTTCCACAAGGAGTTAATTTTAATATTGTGTTTGGTTCAATTGGAACCATTACTGGGGTTTTAGATACTTCTTTTTATGATACGACAACAACAGCTAATGGTACACTGGTAGGTTATGAAGCTGCTTATTATAAATCCGGTACTTACGGATTTACCGCACCTGGTCTCTATTATATAAATTGGAGTTCATGTTGTAGAAATTCAGCAATAGTTAATTGTCAGAATCCTGGTTCTCAAAGTATGTTTTTGGAAACCATGTTAACTGTTGTAGCTACGTCCAATTCCACACCCGTATTTCTAGCACCTCCGGTTATCTATGCTCAATTAGATTCTAATTGGCAGCATAATCCAATGCCTTTTGATGTTGATGGTGATTCTCTGGTATGGTCTATGGATACACCTTTGATAAATAGCAATTCTTATATCCCGGGTTGGATCACACCAAGCGCGCATCCTGGTGGTGCATTTAGCGTAAATCAATCTACCGGTGAAATGAATTGGACTCCTAATATGCTGGGAAATTTTGTTACCTCTTTTTTAGTTGAAGAATTTAGGGCAGGCGTAAAAATTGGAGAAATTAGAAGAGACATGCAATTTATAGTTGTAAATGATACATCAATAAGCTCTCCCAGAATTGGCAATTTTAATACGCTACCCACTGATGCAAATGGTAACGCAAGAATTATGTTGCCTCCGGGTTCGCCCTATAATTTAACATTAACGGCACTAGATGCACAAAATGATAACATTGTGTTTACCAGTTTTGGTGAACCTTATATGCTTGCAAATAACCCGGCAAGTTTTTCAAGCGCTGCACCTTTTCCCGGTATATCAAGTGGTACATTTACTTGGACACCAAATGCATCACATGCAAGACTTGCACCTTATATAATTTCATTCAGAGTTTCTGATGGAATGTTAACAACTGATGAAACCTTAATAATTGAAGTAGGAACTTTTACTTCTATTGAAGAAGACAATACCCATAACATTGGAAATTCATATCCAAATCCAACAACAAACATTTTAATTGTTCCATTTGAGTTGCAAAATGCAAGTACAGTGCAATTTGAGTTGTTTGATATATTAGGAAATAAAATTGCTGATGATGTGATAAAACAGTATGCTTCCGGTAAGCATAATGAGAAATTTTCTATGGATTTGCCAAGTGGAATTTACTTTATGCAAATTACTGTTGATGGGAAAACGATGGAAAGTAAAAAAATTACAATTAAGTAATTATTGTAAATAGCTGATAATCAATAATATATTAATTAATAACAAGTATATATTTAATACATTAATTTCTTAAATTTAGAATTCCAATTTTAACTAAAAACAATACAAAATGAAAAGACTACTACTGATCCTAGCCTTGGGACTATTTTTTGTGCCAAACACAAAAGCGACTCACTTAATGGGTGGTGAAATGACAGCACTTCACGTTGGTGGAGATGACTTTGTTATACACTTAACAGCTTATAGAGATACTTTCGGTATCCCTTTTGCTCTGAATGCAAACTTTGATGTATATGATTCGAACGACTCACTTATCTTAAGTGTTATGGTTCCTCAAGATTCTGTTTCAGGGATGTTGTTAGCAGGTGTGCCTTATGGCGTGGAAGTATATTCTTTTACAGATACAATAACAGTACCTGGTGCTGATGAGTATAGAGTAGAATGGAGAAACTGTTGCAGAAATGGTGCAATTACAAACTTGACTTCTCCATTGGGTGAAAGCATGTCTTTGAACATGGTGTTTACACACTTTGGTGCAGGTACAACAAACTCAACACCTGTATTTTTAGCGCCTCCGGTTTCTCATTTACCAGTTCAGCAACCATGGCAGTACAATTCATTGCCTTTTGATGTTGATGGCGATTCTTTAGTTTGGACTTTAGATACTCCATTAACAAATATTGGTGTTTATGCTGCTGGTTATACAGCTCCTTCAGACACTGCTGGTCCATTTACGTTAGATGCGGCTACAGGTCAAATTGATTGGACACCGGATATGCTAGGTAATTTTGTTGCTTCTATTAGAGTAGAGGAATATAGAGCTGGTGTTAAGATTGGAGAAATTAGAAGAGACTATCAAATGATTGTAATTCCTGATACGAACAGTACACCAAGAATTATGAATATGGGCGTGTTCAACACAAATTCAAATGGACATGCAGTTGCTACTATACCTGCTAACTCAAACTTTAATGTTTCTTTATTAGCTGAAGATGCAGACAGTGACCCAATAGAATTTTTCGCTTATGGTGAGCCATTCTTATTGTTGAATAATGCAGCAACGTTTAGCACACAAGTTATTTCAGGTACTAAATTATTAGGTACTATGGATTGGACGCCAAGTCCAAGTCAAGCAAGAACTCAACCTTATATAGTTGTTTTTAGAACAAGAGACCAATTATTCTCTTTTGATGAAACTGTATTATTCTCAGTAGGAGCATTTACTTCTATTGAAGACAACAGTACATCAGAGATAGGAAATGTATTCCCTAATCCAACAACAAACTTGGTTATGGTTCCAATTAGCTTAGAGAGAGATGCTGAATTAGTAATTTCTCTTTACACCGTATTAGGAACTAAAGTAGCTGAGCTAGAAAAGAAAAATTATGCAGCCGGAAGTCATGTAGAAAAACTAAACTTAAATGTTGCAAATGGAGAGTACTTTATAACATTAGTTGAAAACGGAAAAACAATTGCTACTAAGAAAGTAATTGTAAATAGTAATAGATAATTAACCTATCTAATTAATGAAAAAGCCTCCCGAATAACTCGTGAGGCTTTTTTTATGTCTTAATGCAACTATTTGGCAATCTTAATCATCTATATATATGATGACGAAAGGTATTAAGCTATTTATTTCGTTAATCGCATTTTATAATTCCAAAAGTGGGAAGCCTCTCGAATACTCCTCGGGAGGTTTTTTTTATTGCTTTACAAATACACTTTTGTAGTTCTGATTATTATCCTCAATAAAAAGAAAGTAAACAGCAGAGCTTAATTTTTGTGTATTTAATATTAATCTGTTGTTTTCAACCGCATAGTCCAATGAAAATTCTCTTCCCGATGCATCTAATATATTGTATTTAAAGTTAGCTGAAATGTTGTTTGTCAATTCAACTGAAATAATATCAGAAGTTGGGTTTGGATAAGCTTGAACAGAAATAAATTCTTCAGCTTCTGAAATGCCTGATCCAATTCTTACATCCAATGCTATGTTACCGGGAGAAACACTCACATTAACAGAATCTAAAATTATTCCAGTTAAATTCATTGTATAAATTTTACCATAACTGGTATAGTCTGTATTTCCAACATAAATAATTTGATTCACATCATCATAAGCCATTCCGTAAATGCTTTTGTTTAGAGCCAAAGTATCAAAAGTAGAAAGCGTAGAAGTATTAAAACGCTGCACTTGATTATCTCCGGCAACTTGATAATAAACAAAATTAGTTGCCATGCCGGAAGCAGCACAACCTGTTGGTGTCAGTAGGTCTGTAG
>JABDLV010000066.1 GCA_013001815.1 Bacteroidia bacterium | reverse complement strand
CAGAAGATAATATTGAGGCGAATCAGCAAGTTGATGAAATCGAAAACTCAGAAGAGAATCAATTGTATGGGTTCAAAACAGATTCTTTTGTTGTTCTCAACTCAGAAATCAAGAAAAATCAAAACCTTTCAGAAATTCTCGCTCCCAACAATGTGAGTTTTACAGATATTGAAAAACTCTCTAACGATTACAAAGAGGTATTTGACGTTAGGAAATTGAGACCGGGGAAAAAGTACACTTTACTATTATCTCAAGATACCGTTCCAAAAGCACAGTATTTCATTTATGAAAGCAGCGCGACCGAATATGTTGTATGCAGTTTTAATGATAGCGTTTCGGCCTGCAGAATGACTAAAGATGTAGATACCGTATTGACGCATGTCTCAGGTATTATTACGAGTTCTTTATATGAGAGCATATTAGACAATGGAGGCGACCCCGAACTTGCCATACTTCTATCTGAAATGTATGCATGGGAAATTGATTTCTTTCGCTTGCAGAAAAACGACAAGTTCAAAGTAATTTACAAACAATTAATGGTAGACGGCAAACCTGTAGGCATAGACCATATTGTAGCTGCCAACTTTAATCACATGAATAATGATTTTCTTGGCTTTAGGTATTTGCAGGATGACAACTATGCTTACTTTGATGAGTCTGCCAACAGTTTACAAAAAGAGTTTTTAAAAGCACCATTACGGTTTTCAAGAATTAGTTCACGCTTTAGCAGAAGAAGATTTCATCCGGTACAAAAAAGATACAAAGCACATTTAGGTACCGATTATGCAGCTCCACGTGGCACTCCCATTGTAACTGTTGGTGATGGCATTGTAACAGAAGCCAGATATAAACGGAACAATGGCAACTATGTTAAGATAAAGCATAATGGCACCTTCACAACACAATACTTGCACATGTCTAAAATTGCAAAAGGAATAAAACCCGGACAGAAAGTAACGCAAGGTCAGGTGATTGGTTATGTTGGAAGCACCGGTTTAGCAACCGGACCTCATTTGTGTTATCGCTTTTGGAAAAACGGACAACAAGTAGATGGAACTAAAGTTAAAATACCACCATCCAAACCCATTCAAAAAGAATACCTCAGCGATTACTATGCAGCCATAAGACCTTGGGCCCTTGCATTAGACAAAATCAGTTATCCTGAAGTAAATAAAGAACCTGCTGAGCCTTTGGCCGATAAATAAAAAAAGCCCATGAATTTAATCATGAGCTCTTCTGTTCGACAAGTTATCGGAAGCTTATATTTTTGAGGGTTATAATCCCTTATTATCTTTTTCTTTTCTGTCTTTAATAAATTCTTCTACTTGCTCAACATCTAATCGCTTAGCAATTATTTTTTTGTCTTTGTCTAGAACAAATATTTGAGGCGTAGTAGAAATATCAAAATCGTGTCTAAAATTATTTCTCAAATTAGGGTCTGCAACATTTATCCAATCCAACTCATTTTCCTTTATGTACTTTTTCCATTTGTCAATTTCAATTTCTACACAAACGGCAAACACTTCTATATCTGCACGGTTTCTTCCATACACATCTTTTAGAATTGGCGTAACGGTTTTACAATGACTGCAATCAGGGTCCCAAAAATACACTATGGTATATTCTTTTTTAACATTGTGCAGCGAGTGATACTCTCCTGTACTATCTGTCAATACTATATTAGGGCAAACTTTACCCAGCAAAATTGGCTTTAACACTTTTGCCCTGTCTCTAATCTTAAATAGCGTTGTTTCATCTACCCAAAACGCTTTCTCTTTTGTGTAGTAATTTTCAACCATGTGCACAAACACTGCATCCATGCCCATAATCTTACTTGTTTCATAATGGTTGGTAATCCACCAAACAGTGTACTTAAACAATTCTTCGTTACTGGTTACTTTGCTTACTAAAAAGTCTGCTGCTGCATTGATAGAATCCGGTATTTGAACGGTAAGCTTAGTTATGTACTGCTCCATCTTCGTGTGGTAAATGGGAGTTCTTAATAATCTATCATCATTCAAATCGATCTCATCCCAAAAATGGGCACGGTAATATCTGAACGCAAAAGTTGAATCTTTCTTACCATTCTCTAAGGTAGGTGCATCAGGTATTTCAGGGTCTTGAGAGGCTTTAAAAATACTAGACACAAAAGAAGAAGCATGCTTTTGCATAAAATCTCTTTTGTATGTTTTCACTTCATTATCAATCCGTTCCACTCCCTCTTTTGCCTTTTTATTATCGGGGTCGTCTTCTAATGCAGTACTGTATTGCTTAACTTCTTCTTGTTTGGTTGATATATACTTCAGGTATCCATAAAATAATTCATTGTCTTCGCTACCGCTAACTTTCATAGATTTTACATAATCCAACGTATCGCATTGCATGTGAAATTCTTGATCAGCATCTACAACAATCTCAAAATATTTTTGCCCGGGCATCACAACCAAATAAATTCCACCTCCCAATGCTTCCTTACTTTTAAAAGTGAATTCACCTTTTGCATTGGTTTGAGCAGTATCTTTTAAGTATTGTTTATTGCCGTAATAATTAGCCAGGTAACATTCTACATTATTTAAACCTTCTATAGTAAAACTAAGGTTGTAACCACCATTTTGCGAATATGCATTAATACTAAAAAGAGCAATTAAGGTGCTCAGAAAAAATAATCTTAAACTGTTCATTTTATAATCCATTGAATTAATTCACAATTTTACGTATAAATATTACAAAGAGTTTCTCTGTTGTATTCTATTTATCAAGACAAATATTAAG
>JABDLV010000010.1 GCA_013001815.1 Bacteroidia bacterium | reverse complement strand
GTTTAGAAAAGACGAACAAAGAATTAGAAAAGTTTGCCTATGTCGTTTCCCATGATTTAAAGGCACCGCTTCGTGCCATTGGTAATTTAACCGGATTAATTGAACATGATGCCGGAGATAAATTTAGCAGCACAGAAAAAAATTATTTCGATTTAGTAAAAGGCCGCGTAAAGCGAATGGATTCTTTAATTAATGGCTTGCTGAATTATTCTAAGGCCCACCGCTCTAGAAATAAGTATGATGAAGTGGACGTAAATAAGTTAGTGGATGAAATTTTGGAAATGTTGGGCTTTGGTAACGATGTGCGAATAGAAATTATGCAAGATTTACCTGTTTTGCTAACCGACAAAGTAAAACTACAGCAGGTATTTCAAAACCTAATTAGCAATGCGGTTAAATACAATAACAAGCAAATAAAAACGATAGCGATTAATGCTATTGAGCATGGAAAATTCTATAAATTTTCAATTCAAGACAACGGCCCTGGCATTGATGAAAAATTTCACGGTAAGATTTTTGAGATTTTTCAAACGTTAAACCCTCGTGATACGATTGAGAGCACAGGAATTGGTTTGACTATTGTAAAAAAATTGGTTGAAGAAGAAGGTGGCAAAGTAAGCTTGGTATCAAATGCCCAAGAAGGGGCTACTTTTTCATTCACATGGCCTGCGGCTCCCATAAGTAAGAAAACAGGCGATTTTATATCAAAAGAAGACATACAAGACCACAACCTTAAAGTTCGAAGTTCGTATCATAACTAAATCCCCAAGCACTAATGCGAAGAAAAGATACAAACATTGATAAGATGAATATCGGAGCTTTTGAAAGAGGTTCTGTAGAGAAGAAGATTGAAGAGCATATCCGTTCTATACAATCGTTAATTCAGCAAATTGAACAAAAAGAAATGCAATGTTTGTTTACCGGATTGCTGGCATCTGTGCTTACCAATCCTGCAACGGGGCAAGAGTTAAATACAGAAAACTTGTTTTTTGAACAACCTGCAGCTCCTGATAATACAGTGCTTTCAGATAATGAATTAAATCTAATAGGAGAGCTGTCTGAAAAAATTGAAGAACTATATCGTTTAAAAGACTCTAACCACTAATTTTTGTTTCCTAAACTGGCAAACGTATTGTTGTTTCTTGCCATTCTTTTTAATAGTGGACTAGGTCTGTATCTATCTTCGCCATACTCTTTTTGCAATTCCTCCATTCCTTTTAATACTTTATCAATTCCAATTTCATCTGCCCAATTCAATAAACCTTTTGGGTAATTTACGCCTTTAGTCATGGCAACTTCTAAATCCTCTAAGTTAGCTATGTTTAAAAACAGAGCATCTGCAGCTTCATTAATAAGCATGTACAATATTCGTTTGAATATACCCCGGCCAATTTCTTCATCTTTTATGGCCTCAGAATTGTTGCTTTGCACATCATAATCATAATATCCTCTTCCAACTTTTCTTCCAAATAGTTTTGCTTCATACAATCTTTTTTGTGTGATGGATGGCTTATACCTTGGGTCATAAAACATCTGTGCAAAAACAGTTTCTGTTACTTTATAATTAATGTCATTTCCAATAAAATCCATTAATTCAAAAGGGCCCATTTTAAAGCCACCCAGTTCTTTCATTGCCCAATCAATAGTTGCAATGTTTGCAAATCCTTCTTCATACATTTTTATCGCTTCACCATAAAACGGTCTTGCTACTCTGTTTACAATAAAACCGGGTGTGTCTTTAGCTATTACAGTAATCTTTCCCCAACTGTCAATTAAGTCCTTAGAGATTTTAAGTGTGTTTTCACTGGTTAATAGTGATGGAATAATTTCTACCAAGGGTAATAATACTGCAGGATTAAAAAAGTGAATTCCGATTACACGGCTAGAGTTGTTACATGCCGAAGCAATAGACGCAATAGAAAGGGAGGAGGTATTACTAGCTAGTATGCAGTGTTCTCCTACAATGGATTCCAATGATTGAAATACTTCTTGCTTAATGTTTATGTCTTCTACAATTGCCTCAATAATGATGTCGCAATCTTTATACGCATTCAAACTCCTTGCAAATTTTAAATTTGCAAATGCATTGTCTGCTGTTGCTCGTGTTAGTTTGTTTTTCTCAACAGCTCTATTCAAAAATTTATGAATGTTTTCTTTTGCTTTTTTAACTGACTCTTTGTTTGCATCAAATACAATTACTTCATGCCCTGCAGTAGCCGCAACTTGAGCAATTCCGGAGCCCATAGCTCCACAACCCAATACTCCAACCACTTTCAAATTTTCTTTTTTCGCCATTCCTATTGTCCTTTGAAAACAGGTTTTCTTTTTTGAATAAACGCATTTACTCCTTCATTGTAATCATACGTATTGCCTGCTTCTCTTTGTAAATCTTCTTCTAACTGCAACTGTTCTTCTAATGTATTTGTAAACGATTGGTTAAAGGCTCTTTTAATTAATCCTAAGCCTCGAGTAGGCATATCTTTTAGTTTAACGCAAAGTGCATCCGTAGCTATTTCTAGATCTGCATCAGGTACAGCTTTATAAATCAAGCCGAAATCCTTGGCATCCCTTGCCGATATAGTGTTTCCAAGCATACACAGTTCTGTTGCTTTAGCCAAGCCAACCAAACGCGGTAGACTAAATGTGCCTGCGCTATCTGGTATTAACCCTATCTGACTAAAGGATTGAATAAAAGTGGTAGAGTAGGATGCAATAACAAAATCACATGCAAAAGCAATATTTGCCCCAGCTCCTGCAGCAACACCATTAACCGCGCAGATGATAGGCTTCTCAATATTTCTGATTAGTTTTATAATAGGGTTGTACTGCTTCGCAACAATCTCTCCCAATTCTTTTTGTTCTCCATTTTTAGGTAATACTTCTTTTAAATCTTGTCCGGCACTAAATGCCCGTCCTTTTCCGGAGATAACAATCACTCGAATGTCATTATCATTCTCTGCATCTTTCAATGCAGCCTGAAATTCCTCTGCCATTTTTAGATTGAAGCTATTAAGTGTTCTTGTGCGATTTAAGTAGATAGTATAAATACTATTGTTCTTTTCGCTGATGATAAATTCTAAGTCCATAGTTTAATGGTTTAATTAAAGATAAAAGTAAAATTTAATAAGAAATTAATGGCATTTAAAATGCTCAAATGGTTGTTCGCAGCTATTGCAATAAAACAGTGCTTTACAGGGAGTAGAACCAAATACACTTGTAACAGACGTATTCTCAGATTTACAGAATGGACAGGCAACTAATGTGTCTTCAGAAAAAATGCCGGGTTTGGGAGGTGCAATTCCGTACTCTTCTAATTTCTTTTTTGCTTCTGCATTAATCCAATCTGTGGTCCATGCTGGTGCTAAGACAGTTTTCAGTTCTAAATTGCCAATACCTGCATTGCTTAGTACTTCCTTAATCTGACTTTCAATTTCAAACATTGCCGGGCAACCGGAGTAAGTGGGAGTGATGGTTACTAAGGTTTTTTGATCACTAATATCCACACTTCTAATAATTCCTAGATCAACTATGCTTATTACAGGTATTTCCGGGTCGGGAATAGATTCTAAAAGTTCCCACACATTTTCTTTGTTCAATACGCTTACCATTTTGCATCAGGGTATGCTCTTGGCAAAAACTGCATCTCAGCCAAAATAAACCCGAGGTGTTCGGTGTGCAATCCCTTTCTGCTTCCGCTTGCCATAAAAACATCTTTTGGCATATCTAAAGTAGCTTCTTCAAATATCTCTTCAACTTCGTTTAGCCAGCGCATATACAACTCATTTAAATCACAGGCAATTCCTTCTTCCACTAAAACTTTGTCAACTTCCGTCATCTCAAAAAGCTCCCCGGTATAAGTCCAGAGCTCTTCAAGTGCAAATTCCATTCGTTGCTTGCTTTCAGCTGTACCATCACCCAATCGTTTTAGCCATTCTGCACTGTGTCTTTTGTGATACAATACTTCTTTTAATGATTTTGCTGCAATTGCTGCGAGAGTTTCATCCTTACTGTGTGAAAGTGCGCCATACAGTAAACAATTAAAAGTAGACAAGAAATATTGTTTTAGAATTGTTTGTGCAAAATCACCATTGGGTTGCTCAATTAATTTTACATTTTTAAATTCCCAAACATCTCTATGGTATGCTAGTGCATCCTCATCTCTTCCTCTTCCTTCAACTTCTCCTGCATAGGTTAAAAATTGTCTAGCTTGTCCAATCAAGTCTAAAGAAATATTTGTCAGTGCAATATCTTCTTCCAATATAGGTCCATGTCCGCACCACTCACTCAAACGTTGCCCCGCAATTAAGCTAGTATCTCCTAATCGTACTAAATAATCAAATAATGCTTCTTGCTTATTCATCTTTTAAATCCCGGTATAACTCTTTGGTGTTTTATAAAAATTCGGGTCACGATAAATCTTATCATCTGCCGGTTCAAAGAATGGACCTTTTTCTTCTTCCTTGGTAGCAAAAATATGGTCCGCTTCAACTACCCAAATGCTGGTACCTTCGCCTCTTCTTGTATAAACGTCTCTAGCATTTTGTAATGCAATTTCTTTGTCTGAAGCCTTTACACTGCCACAGTGTTCATGTGGTAAACCTGTTTTTTTCTGAATAAAAACTTCCCACAAAGGCCAATCTTTATTTGTACTCATAATTTAAGCTGCTTCTTTTTTTAATTTCTTTTTTTCGCTGTATGCCGTTGCCGCATCCTGCACCCACTTTCCATTTTCTTCTGCATCTATTCTGGCTTGCAATCGTTCCTTGTTGCACTGTCCATTACCTTTAATCACATTATAAAATTCTTCCCAATCAATGTCACCCCATTCATAACTTCTGGTCTCTTCATTGTATTTCAACTTCTCGTCCGGAATCTTAATTCCTATTGCTTCTGCTTGCGGCACTGTTCTGTCTATAAAACGTTGTCTTAAAAAATCATTTCCATGTTTTTTAACTTTCCACTTAAGTAATTGCGCACTATGAGGAGAATCTTTGTCAGAAGGACCAAACATCATTAAAGATGGCCACCAAAAACGATTCACGGCATCTTGTGCCATGGCTTTTTGCTCCTTAGTACCATTCATCATATCAGCCATTATTTCATACCCTTGTTTATGATGAAAATTTTCTTCTTTACAAATCCGAATCATAGCTCTGGCATATGGTCCGTAACTTGTTTTGGCTAACATGGTTTGATTAACAATAGCAGCGCCATCAACTAACCAACCAATGGCACCAATATCTGCCCAATTTAAAGTAGGGTAGTTAAATATGTTTGAATACTTGGCTTTTCCTTTTAATAGAAGATCAATTAATTCATATCTACTTGTTCCCAATGTTTCAGTTGAACTATATATATATAAACCATGACCGGCTTCATCTTGCACCTTCGCAATAAGTGCAACTTTTCTTCTTAATGAGGGTGCACGAGTAATCCAATTACCTTCAGGTAGCATACCAACAATTTCCGAGTGTGCATGCTGAGACATCATACGGGTTAATTGTTTCCGGTACATCTCAGGCATCCAGTCTTTTGGCTCAATGCTGATGCCACTGTCAATCTTTTCCTGAAATTCTTTTTCTAATTTTTCTGTTTCACTCATATGTATTCAATTGATGAATTAAAATGGTAAATCGTCAGTGGAGTCACTAGAGCTAATGTCTGGCATATTTCCTGGTTCAACAAAAGGTTCAGGTCCAACACTGCTTGGTGCATCAACAACCTCTGGTGCGCTCACTCGCCATGCTTCTAGGTTTGTAAAATACATTACTCTTCCTTCTTTTTCCCACTTGTTTCCTCTAATGTCAAAGAATACGGTAATAGAATCATTTATAGCTGCGCTATCAATCAAGTTGCAACGGTCTTGCGTTAATTGAAATTTAATCACATCTGTTCTATTAAAGCTTGTATTTTCAGAATTCACTTCAATCACAAATTCTCTTTTTTTAAATTTTTCAGTGGCTTGCACTGTGTCAAATTTTTCTAATAGTTTTCCTGTTATTTGGTATCCCATATTTTGATAATTTAATATTTATAGTCCTGCGTTCAAACCAATTCTAATAATCGGATTTTGGTACGGTGAGTCAATATCTTCAATAACATCCCAAAGCATATAAAAGTTTATGCTAGACCTCCCCCCAATGGGTTGTATATAAGCACCACCTAATAACCAAGAAGGTACATTTTTACGGCTTAATTTATATGATATCGGATCTTGTACTTCTAAATTCAAAACTTCAAATTCGGTGTACGCCATTGCTTCTTCAATCACTCTGTACTGACTAAATACTCTTCCCCCATATATATTTGTCTTATAGGTAGGTATGTTTTGTAATCCTTGTGTTCTGCCTTTTACTCTGTAATAAATATAAGTTCCTCCAATTCCTGCTGATAATTTTTCAGTAATGTGATATCCAACCAACGGAGATATTTCAATTGATGTTATATCCCCAAATTGTGCACCCAAGTTTCCACCTACAAAAACCTTATCCTTAAATGGTATTTTGCTTTCACCATTTTGAGCAAACAAACCAGTTGTACTAAAAAGAAAAAAGAATACAGCTACTAATTTTAATTTCATTTCTTTACTCTTCATAAAATTAAATATTTCAAATTCAATTTTAAATAAAAATTAAATGAAAAATATTCTCATTACAGGTGTTTCCAGTGGCATCGGATTTCATCTGGTGAAAACCTTTAGCAATCTACCTGGCTACAATATTATAGGTTTTTCACGAAACAAGAACAAATTGAAGCAACTTAAATCAGGTATAAAATCGTCCAATGGCTCAAATCTTTATTTAGAATCGATAGACATAAACAAACTCACCTCAAAAAAGCTTCAACAAATTTTCGCAAAGCATAAAATAAAAAAATTAGATGTACTTATAAACAATGCAGGCTTACTTATAAATAAGCCATTTTTAAAATTGAAACCGGCAGATTGGCAAAGTATATATAATACTAATGTTTTTAGCCAAGTTGCCCTCATACAATATTGTTATGCATTGCTAAAAAAGTCAAAGAACGCACACATAGTGAATATCAGTAGTTTGGGTGGAATTCCTGTAACAGATAAATTTCCGGGTTTGTCGGCCTATAG
>JABDLV010000219.1 GCA_013001815.1 Bacteroidia bacterium | reverse complement strand
GTTTAGTAGGTCGTTTTTTTGCAGTTTTCTTTGCCATAATTTAAATTAATTTAATTAATGAGTGAACAATAAATAGTTTAGTTATTTAGTGCTAACATACAAATAAATTCATATATGCAACTATTTAATAAAACTTTTTTTACTTACTCAGTGCACTAAATGTTACATTTTGGTCTATTAACCTGCATTATAGGTACCCAACTGCACTGAAAATTGCACTGAAATGTTGCACTGCACTGAATTTTGATCATTTTATGGTGAAATAACTGAAACATTACTGCCCCAAGTGTTACAGACTGGGTGAAATGGGCAAAAAACACCTGAATTTCCATGTTTTTTATAAAATTCAGTGCGAATTCAGTGCATTATTAAAAAAAACATGGTACTAACCGTTATTAACAAAAAAATGTTGAAAAATAATGAAGTATTTGCACTGAAAAAGCACAGAAAAAGTGCCTTTGTGCACTGATTTTTTAAATAAAGTACAAAAAACAAGTATTAATTATTCAGTGAAAAGTAAGTTTGATAACTGGGTTTAACTGGAGTTGAAATAACAAATAGGATTAGTTCATCATTACACTCAATTTTAAGTTCATTTTCATCATTAATAATTAAAAAATCATGCTTGTTTGATGCACTTCCATTGATTTGACAGCTATTTAAAAGGTTATATATGGAAGTGGTCTTTTGTTCTGTTAATTCAACCGTGTGCGAACCTGGTTTTATTTTCCATTTCTCTATTTGAACATCTTCAGTTTCCATTTGTAAAGGAGCATTACTCCCTTTATAAATCGTTTTCTCAATGCCCTTTAAATCAACTATTGGAAGTTCATTTTCTTTATAATCATTATAAGAAGCATTCGTATTTAGTGTTTTTCTAATGTCAGGGTCGAACCATATTTGAAAAATGTGTGCACCGGCATTTAATTTCTCAGCATGCGTAATGCCATTACCTGCGCGTATTATT
Source organism: Bacteroidia bacterium (assembly GCA_013001815.1). GTDB lineage: Bacteria > Bacteroidota > Bacteroidia > AKYH767-A > OLB10 > JABDLV01. The sequence goes on along the minus strand of JABDLV010000219.1, from coordinate 2,908 downwards.
TGCACATCTCCTTTGTTAAGGGTTATCCAATCGTTTATCTTGCTATCGTAATGTTCTATACTACCTTCAAGTACAAAAGACATTATTTCAAAACCTTTGTGTGGATGTTCTCCAATGATGCTATCTACATTTGAAAATGCGTGTGCCCAATAAAATAAATTAGAGTAGGGTTTTGTTTTTCCACCATCTTGCGGAAAACCGATCGGTTTGTTTTCTAGAATTTCTCCTTGATTGAATGCGCCTTTAGCTTGTTCATTCAATGGGATAATTTCAATAGGCATTTATCTTTTTTTATTCTGCGCTAAGGAGGCTAATCCTATAGCGAAACAAAGAGCTGCAACCAAAACAGCTAGACCATAGTTGCCCATTTGCCAAACAATGGCAACTCCACTAATAATTCCAATCGCAAGCCAAATTAAAAGTGCGGTGTATTTTACTTTTTTACGTGCTTTTTTTCCCATTTAGTGTTGAATTATTAGATTCTTAAATATTTTCTCGTTTTTAAAGGATAACTGCAAGTAATAAATTCCATTTGAAATATCTGCTATATCAATTAAAATTTCTTCTTTTTCAGTGGAAACCAATGTTACATCCGTGTTCAATACTTCCCTTCCACTAAAATCAAATATACTTATCTGTTTAATTGGGTTTTTAGAGTTTGATTCAATTTTAATACACTCATTTGCCGGGTTTGGATACAATTTTACTTGATTAAAGTGTAGATCATACACGGAGGTTGGATTTATAACGACAAATTGAATAGAATCTGAGGCCATTGCGCCTGAGGCGTTTATATTGGCATTTAGTGTATATAATCCTGCAGATAGAAATCCAATAGCTACTGTATCTATTGAAGTGCAGATATACGTCAGTGGTCCTAAATTATGACCTGATTGCACATTTATTGAATTTCCCAGTATGGTAACGTACTGTGTTACCTGATTACAAGGCCCAGAACTAAAACTGGTAGTTATAATTGCATAAATAGAGTCGTTAATTGTAGGTTGAGAAGGAATAACAACAATATTCTGTATAAATGCTGTTTGTGCATATGTACTGTTAGTGCACAAGATGAACAAACTAAGGATTGCCCAATGTAAATATCGTTTAAGACTTATCATTCCAAAATTAGTTGTTTAATATAAACCAAGTTTTGATTTAGAATTACTACAAGCGAAATGTTAGACTAAATATAAAAAATTTTAGGCTTAGTATTTGTTGAAACACAAATCATTATAAGCTCTGAGGCTTTCTGTATGTTTTAATTGTGCACCCTGGGTAAAGTATTCACATGCTTTTTGTTGGTTCCCTAAATTTAATGTGCTTACTCCCATATTATAATACACTTCAGAAAAACCTGGATTTAACTCAATTGCCTTATTGAAATCATTAAATGCTTTACCTGTATAGCCACTAATAGCATGTGCCGCTCCACGTTTATTAAATGCTTCATAACTATCTGGATCTAGTTCAATGCTTTTATCTAAATCTTTAATGGCCTGTGGAAAACTACCACTATTTGCATATGCATTTGCTCTGTTGTAATATGCCAGTGCGTCATCATCACTTATTTCTAATGATTTAGTGAATGATTCGATTGCCATTTGATTGTTTTGCTGTTTATAATAAGCATCACCCAAATTATTATAAGCGTGAGCAGATAATGGTTGTTTTTCTAGAACATCTTCCCATAATGTAAAACTGTCTTTCCAAACTTTACTCCTTTCAAAACACTGGTAGCTTAAAAACAGTAGATACACCAAAGCAAATCCACTGAGTATTTTTATCCTAATTTGTTTTGTGGTTGGATTGGCTAACAATTTTTCTATGATTACAATAAACAAGAAGAATAAACCCACGGAAGAAATATAGCTGTAGCGTTCAGAAAAAATTGTTGGCCCAACTGGTAATAACATAAGAACCAGAAATAGAGACATGACAAAAAATGTGATGGCAAAGAATATTTTTCTGTTTTTATTTATTGAGTAAATGGTAAAAGCTGCTATGCACAAAACAATGGGTAAAGCAATATAATATTCTAGTGGTATGCCAGTATCTTTTACCGGGTAACTATAATATGCAGATTGATTATATGGCACAATCAATTTGGCCACATATTGCAAGAGGTTGTGACAAGCAAAAAATATTCTATCAGTAAACGTGTAAATAGAGTTTGTAGAAATGGACTCTGCTTCTTTTGATGCGTTTACAGAAACTAATCCCATAATAATTGACAAGACTACAAACGGAACTTTTTCTATGATGAGTTTTAAGTTGAATTTTCTTTTATACAATATATCTGCTGCAACCAATATAGGAACCAATGAAACTGCCATTGCTTTTGAAAAAACAGATAGCACAAAAAACAGCATTGTATAATAAAACCACTTAATGTGTTTTAATTGAATGTATTTGATATAGGTTATAAGGGCAGCGAAAAAGAAAATGGAATAAAGCAAGTCTTTTCTTTCTGATGCCCAAGCAACAGATTCTACATGCATGGGGTGCACACCAAACCACAGTGCACCTATTAATGATAAAATAGCATTTGCGCTAAGCACTTTTAACAAAAGGTAAACTAATGCTGTTGCAAGCAAGTGCATAAGCAGGCTAACAACGTGATAGCCTTTTGGGTCTAATTCAAAAAATTGAAATTCTATTAAATAAGAAAGGATGTGCAGCGGCTGGTAATTCGCAAAGTAAACTTCGGTAAATATTTGCTTTATGTTTTCAATTGAAAAGTCTCTAATAAGAGGATTATCTATGATGTAATTTGGGTCATCCCAATTGGTAAAACCGTTTTGTAAAATAGGGGAGTTGGCTATAAAAGTAATGAGCAAGATTGCTAATAAGTACCAGGTGTATTTTTGTTTTGACGGATTGGGTGCTTTTTTTCTGACCTGACCCT
>JABDLV010000183.1 GCA_013001815.1 Bacteroidia bacterium | reverse complement strand
GTACATACGTTAAACAAAGTACCATTGCGCCAATCATAGCGAAAATAAAGGTCAACGCCATTGGTTTAAACATCTTTCCTTCAATACCTTGTAATGCCAAAATGGGTAGAAATACAATAAGGATAATTAACTGACCGAAAAATGCAGCGTTCATCATCTTTTTTGAAGCTGTAGATGCTACTTTATCACGTTCTTTCATTGTAAGCTGTCTCTTTTTCAGTACTTGGGATGCGATTAAGAATACTGTACTTTCAACAATAATTACTGCGCCATCTACAATAATTCCAAAATCGATTGCTCCTAAACTCATTAGGTTTACCCAAACATCAAAAACATTCATTAAAATAAAAGCGAACAATAAGGATAATGGTATGGTTGAAGCCACTATCAAACCACCTCGCCAATTTCCTAATAAAAAGATAAGTACAAAAATGACTATCAATGCACCTTCAATTAGATTGGTTGTAACTGTCGAGGTTGTTTCTCCAATCAATTTACTTCGGTCTAATAATGGTTCAATGATGACACCTTCTGGTAGTGACTTTTCTATTTGAGCCATTCGTTCCTTTACATTGGCGATGACATCATTAGAATTAGCACCTTTTAGCATCATAACCAAACCACCTACAACCTCGCCTTCTCCATCTTGTGTTAATGCGCCATAACGAATTGCAGAACCAAATTGTACCGTAGCAATATCACCAATAGTTACAGGGATATTATTAATATTTTTAACCGTAATTTTTTTAATATCCTCTAAACTACGCACCAAGCCTTCACCACGAATAAAATTCGCCTGATGGTTTTTCTCGATATACGCACCGCCTGTATTTTGATTATTGGCTTCAAGTGCATTAAACACATCTGTTATGGTTAAACCTATAGAGTTTAAATCGTTTGGGTCAACCGCTACTTCGTATTGTTTAATTTTGCCACCAATAGCATTTACTTCTACAACACCTTCTACCATTGCCATTTGGCGTTGTACAATCCAATCTTGCATTGAGCGTAAATCTGCAATGGTATAATTGTCTTTAAACTCTGGTGCTACCTTTAAGGTGTATTGGTAAATCTCTCCCAAACCTGTCGATATAGGTCCCATTGTGGGTTCCCCAAACCCTTCAGGAATTTGCCCTTTTACTTCGTTTAGTTTTTCGGCTACTAATTGTCGAGGTAGATAAGTTCCCATATCATCATCGAACACAATGGTAACCACAGATAAGCCAAAACGAGAAATTGACCTGATTTCCTTTACATCGGGAAGGTTGCTCATTGCCACCTCTATTGGATAGGTGACAATCTGCTCAATATCTTCTGTGCCTAAATTTGGTGCTTGTGTAATGACCTGTACTTGGTTGTTGGTAATATCTGGAACAGCATCGATAGGTACTTTGGTCATACTCCAAATACCTGCTCCAATAATGGTGAGCGTAAGCAAACCAATAATAAATTTGTTATTGATTGAAAAATCAATGATTTTATTAATCATAGAAAATGTATTAATTCAGTTAAAAAAATGCAAATGCTTTAGTGAAAGTGAAAACATCATAAAAGGATATAGCTATCCTGTAAAAACTGAATTAAACCTGTGGTGGTTGCCAAATATTGGAATGGAAGTCGAAACGATAGTTCGACTGATATTTAGATATTAATTGGGTAGAAATTTTGTGGAAATTTAATAGTTCAAATGTAACCAATGGCTCATAAGTGATAGATATACCGCAACAATTACAAATACAAGTGACTGGACAGGAATCGTCAGTATCTTCTTGATGATTATGTTCAGCACTAATTTCCTTATGTTCTTGGTCTTCAAAATTTTGACCATCAGAACAAGGCATTGCAGATAATGCCAATATTGATATAGCTAATATGAATGCTAAAAATTTCATTGAAACAAAGATAATGATTTTTTGATGCAATGGTTGTGCAAATTAATTATTGAACTCTTATCTCATATAAAAAAAAGAGTCTTCAGAAAAAGACTCTTTAATTATTGGCTTAATGTTCGTGATTTGAGTGGTCATCACTTTTTGTTTCATCAGATTGATTCATCATCATTTCGTGGTCATATTGACAACAACCTGGTAAATTCTTATATGCTTCTTCATCACCTGAAACTTTTTCCGTATCATAACCAGAAACTGCTATAGCTTTATGAATAGCCATTTCATTGGTTTTCGAATCATCAAATGACACATCTATTTTCTTTTTATCTACATCCCAAGTGGCTTTCGCAACACCATCGACACCATTGGCTGCTTTTTCAATAGTCTTTTTACACATGCCACAGTTACCTCTTACTCCAAAGGATAGCTCTGTCATTGTTATATCTTTTGAAACTTCTGTAGTTGTTGTTTTGGATTCTTTTTTCGTTTGGCTATTACAACTTGTTAAGCCCATTGCTGCAATTACAGCGACACTTAAAATTACTTTTTTCATTGATTTAAAAATTTAATTAATATATATTTAGTTTAATAATTATTCTATAATTTGTTTTACTTCTCCACATGTAAGCATTGCATCACCAAAATATGGGTTGATTACTTTTTCTTCTTTGCTCAACCAATACGCACCATTGTTGTTATCTGCCATTGGACAAAATTGAACATACACTTTTTCATTAACACCAAATAGTCGAACTGCTTTGGTTAAATGTGATGACAAATGTTTAAAATGACTTCGCTGCTCTTTAATATCTACTAAATTAGAAATTGATTTGGCTGATGACTTCAATTCATTCTCTAAAGCCATCCAATGGCTATGAGCTTCACCATCGGTTAATAATTTCATATCAATATTGCTTAAATTATTAAGCAAACTTTTTGCTTCATCTGTAACTTTTATGGAGTCATCTTTTACTAAAGCATCCTTTAAGTTGATATAAACATTATAGACATCCTTTAATTGATTTCGGAAAACTGTTGACACCTCTATTCTTTCATTCATATTGGAATGATTCTCATTACTTGTCAAACCTGTTGGTTCCTTATCAAGATGACCCTCATGACCAGTCATTGTCTTTCCACCCTCTTTGTTCATCATTGATTTTTTACCTTGTAGTTGTGCAGCGGCATCAACTGTAAATGTTCCGTTAGTAACTATTTCATCACCATTATTTAATCCACTTAATACCTCATAATTATCTCCTAATTGGTTTCCCAAATCGACTTCTCTCATCTCAAAAATGGGTTGCTCAGGATTAGATTTTATATAGACCACAGAGCGTTCACCAGTCCATAAAATGGATGAAGAAGGGATGGTTAAAGCTTGTTCATGACTTGAAGACTTGCCTTTAATATTGCCTTCAACAAACATACCTGGCTTAAATAGTTCATCTTTATTATTTAAAACAGCCCTCAACATTACCGTTCTAGTTCTTGTATCCAATATTGGGTCTATGAAATCGACCTTAGCCTTGAACTGTTTATTTGGATATGCATTAGTATTAATTGAAACTTCTTGTCCTTTTTTAAATAAATTAATTTGACTTTCATAAACATCAAAGATTGCCCATACTGTATTTAAATTTGCGATTTTTAGTAATGGTTGACCTGTCTTTATATAGTCACCTTGTTCAACCAATTTTTCTGAAACTGTTCCAGAAACTGTCGAATAAACAGGAAAATTCTCTTGAACCTTACCTG
>JABDLV010000257.1 GCA_013001815.1 Bacteroidia bacterium | reverse complement strand
GTAACCTGAATTGACTTTGCTGCTTGTGCTTCTAATTCATCTTCTACTAATCTTTTCTTAGCAGCATCTTCACGTTTTTGCTTTCTAAGTTTTACCGCTTTAGATTTACCAGCACCACTTAAACGCTGCAGCGTAGATTTAATCTGATCTTGAATTTCTTTATCGGTAACCTCAACCTTTTTAACCGCAGGCTTTTTACCGCCTCTTTTATCTCTGGTTCCAGGTCGGGTGGGAGTTGGTGTATCTGTTCTTTTCCTTTTCTTTCTGCGCTTTGGTTTTTCAGTTTCTACCGCTTTGCTAGATGATGCTACAGGTTTTTTCTTTTCTGGAACTTTTGGCAATTCAATTTTACCTAAAATGGTTGGCGATTTAATCTTATCAATTTTCGCCTTTATTACTTCTTCCTCTTCAGACTTTTTTTCCGGCTCAGCAACTTCTTTTGTTTCCTCTTTAGCAACCGGCTCCTCTTTTTTGGCCGCTGGTTTTTTCTTTTCTTCTACATCAATTTTACCAATCACCTTTGGCTTTTTAGTAGCGCTTTTGGCTTTAATTACTTCCTCTTTTGCTTCCTCTTTTGGTGGTGGAGCAACGCCCGGTCCAAATTTAATTTCCTGTAAATGATGTTCTAAACTTGCATCTAACTCTGGTTCAGGTTCAGCTTTCTTTTTAGCCTTACCAATAGTTCCAGCCTCATGCACAGCATTTTCTTTGTGATGCTTTGCAGATGTTATTTCCTCTGCTTCGGCTTTATCTTTTTTATGCTTACCGAATTCTTCTTCAAGCAGTTCATACGCTTCCGGTGGAATTTTTGAGTTAGGATTTGAAGCTATTTCAACATCCTTACTTGCCAAAAATTCAACAATACGGTGCAAGCCCACATTGAGGTCTTTTGCTGCTTTACTTAATCTTATAGCTTTTACGGCTGGCATATAATTCTATTCTTCTCTCTTTTAATTTTTATTCAAACTCAGCAGATAATATTCGCTTTACTTCTTTTACTGTTTCTTCTTCTAAATCTGTTCTCTTAACCAAATCTGCATCACTCAATTCTAATACACTTTTTGCAGAGTCGCAACCAATAGCTTTAAACTCATCAATTATCCAGCTATCAATTTCATCTGCAAATTCTTCTAAATCGACATCCTCATTATCATCATCACTATCACGATAAACATCAATTTCGAATTCAGTTAATTTACTCGCTAATCTAATATTAAATCCACCTTTACCAATGGCTAATGAAACCTGGTCCGGTTTCATAAACACTGAAGCACGCTTTTCTTCTTCATCTAATTTAATAGAGGTGATTTTTGCCGGACTTAATGCTCTGGTTATATACAATTGAACATTATTTGTAAAGTTAATTACATCAATGTTTTCATTTCTTAGCTCTCTTACTATACCATGAATTCTCGATCCCTTCATTCCAACACAAGCACCAACAGGATCAATTCTGTCATCATATGACTCTACTGCAACCTTAGCTCTTTCACCGGGTTCGCGCACAATATTTTTGATGGTGATTAATCCATCATATACCTCAGGCACTTCTAACTCAAATAATCTTTCTAAAAACACAGGTGCTGTTCTGGACAAAACAATTTTAGGATTACCGTTAATCATTTCAACTCGCAAAATTGCAGCACGTACATTGTCGCCCTTTTTAAAATAATCAGATGGTATCATCTCAGCTTTAGGAATGATTAATTCATTTCCATCATCATCTAAAATAAGTGCTTCTCGCTTCCAAATCTGATATACTTCTCCACCAACAATATCACCAACACGGTCTTTGTACTTTTTGTACACTTCATCTTTTTCCAGTTCAAGTATTTTCGCTTTTAAATTTTGACGTGCAGCCAATACTGCTCTCCTACCAAAATCTACCAACTTAATCTCTTCAGATACTTCTTCACCAATTTCAAAATCCGGCTCAATTTTAATCGCTTCTGAATAAGATACCTGAGTTAAAGGCTCTTCTACTGCGCCATCCTCCACAATTTCTCTATTTCTCCAAATTTCTAAATCACCTTTGTCTACATTAATTACGATATCAAACCCTTCATCATCGCCATATTTTTTTCGCAACATTCCTCTAAACACTTCTTCTAAAATGCTCATTAGAGTGGGTCTGTCTATATTTTTAAAGTCTTTAAATTCGGCCAACGAATCGGCCAAGCCTACATGCTCCATGGTTTAAATTGTTTTTGTTACAAAATAATTTTTGCTTGTTTTATATTGTCAAAGGAATAATGTTCTTCCTTCTCTTCTTTATTTACTTTCTCTTTCAGTGCAATTCCATTGTCGTTTGCACCTACTAACACTCCGGTGTGTTGAGTTCCATCTGCAGTTATCACATTCAGTTCTCTACCAACTCTTTTTTTGTATTGCTGCAACACTCTTAATGGTTGGTCCATTCCCGGAGATGATACTTCGAAATTATGCGTTTCGAAAATGGTATCTTCCCGTAATTCAGAAACCAAGAACTTATGTACTCGAACACACTCTTCTATGGTAACCCCATCCATTTTATCCAAAAAGACACTAATTCTGTTTTGGGTCATTTTTATCTCAACAATAAATAATTCTGTACCCTCAATTGCCTGATTTACTAGCTGTTCTATGTCTTTTTCTCTATTCATCTGCCTAAGAAAAAAGGGGACTATTGTCCCCTTCTATTCATTATTTCTAAACGTGCTGCAAATATAAAAAATATATGCGGAACACAAAAGGCCACAAAATTAAAGCGCTGATTTACAATATGTTGGTAAATGGAAGTTTCTTAGTGATCCTTGCAGTGTTTTTGATAAGCTTCATTGGCTTCATCTAAGCCTAATTCTCCTGCTTTTTTCATATCAAAACAACAACCAAAACTGTAGCCTAAATCACACTTGGCAAGTGCACGATTAAAATAAGCTTCAGCAAAATTTGGGTTTATTTCTATGGATAGCGTGTAGTCTTTGATGGCAGCATAATAATCTCCCATTCTAGATTTGTTATAAGCTCTTAGATATAAGGCGTAAGGGTCATTCGGATTTAGTTCTAATGCTGCCGTATAGTCTGCAATGGCTCCCAAATAGTCATCTACCGCAGACCTAGCTGCCCCGCGGTTGACATAAGCCTTCACATATTTTGGATTCATTTCAATTGCTTTGGTATAATCTGAAATGGCACCTCGCTTATCGCCCATTTTTTCTTTTGCCGCTGCCCGATTATAATACACAGTGGGTTGATTAGGATCAAACATTAGTGCATTAGAATAATCATGTATTGCCTCAAAGTATTTATTTTGCTTGCTCTCTAAGTATGCACGATTATAATAAGCAGAAACAAAAGAGGGGTTAATTCTTATCGCTTTTGAAAAATGTTTTACCGCTTTATCATGCTCTCCTTTTTCGGCATAGGCAACTCCTTTTCTAAAATTTTTATCGGCTCTTTTTTGACTAAAAGCAGGTTGCACAAATAATAAAACAACCAATATGAAAGGTAATTTGAGAAATACTTTCATGTTTATTGGAAATAGGTTCAACCAAATTTAACGATTGAAATAGCCAATAGCAACCATAACAACGAATTAGCCACTTAAAGGACGGGAAAACCTTACTGATTAGATGTTATAAATAGCTGATAATTAATGTTATAGAAAAACAGATGTTTGTTTTGAAAAGTTGTCCGACTAGGGCTCGAACCTAGACTCTTCTGTACCAAAAACAGACGTGTTGCCAGTTACACCATCGGACAAGCTTAAGAGCTCCAAAGGTAAAAAATAAGATTTATTTATACCCCTTTTTTGTGGCTATTAAATAAATATCCCAGGCTTCATCTAAATTGTCTTTATCCAGATGAAAATCTTTACTCGTTATATGTGTTGAGTTATCTACTTTATCTTTCAACTTATTTCGCATAATACTGGTAACCCAATTATAAGGACCGGTTAACCAGGAAGAAGGCAGTTTTTTATGCAAGCCTAAAAAATCCCACTTTAAAATACTTCGTACAAATTTGCTGTTTTCGTGATAGTAATTATTAACCGTGTCATTTCCTTTTAAACCAAGTAGTTCTATATCAGCAGGCATGTCACTCAATTCTTGTCTCATTTCATCAAATGTATATTCATGAACATGAAACGGGTTGCGAGCCAATGATTTCAAGGCATTGGGCGTGGTAACCATTAATTTGCCACCTGGCTTCAAAACACGCAATGCATCTTTAATAAACTCCTTTCTTGGCTTAATGTGTTCTATAAATTGGAAAGCAGTTATTACATCTACACTATTATCCTCTGCATCTAATGGCGGAACAACTCCTCTTTTAAAGTGTAGATTCTTTACCTCTTTGTATTCTTCTTTGTTTGTATTTACTGTTTCCTGGTCGTAATCTACACCTGTAATATCATTGGCTGCTTCTGCCATATACTCCGTTCCATAGGCTAGTCCACAACCAATATCCATTACATTTTTACCACTAATTATTGGTTTTGCATATTCATAGGCAAACTGGCAACGCTGGTAGGTAACATTATTTGATGCATCTCGCAGGGCTCTTTCGTGACTGCTCATTTTTATTCCACTGATTTTAAAATTATGCGGGCAAATGTACTAAAATGCTTGCAGCTGTTTTTGTTAGTGAATTTGCTTATCATTAACAATTAACCTGTTAAATAATTTATATTTTCGCATCAAAGCTACCTAGAATGAATAATTACCGATTAATTAATAACATAGTAGGATGGGCTGTATTCTTAATTGCAGCCATTGTTTATATAACTACTGTTGAACCCACCGGAAGTTTTTGGGACTGCGGTGAGTTTATTGCTGCGGCCTACAAATTACAAGTGGGTCACCCACCCGGTGCACCTTTCTTTATGTTAATTGGTCGTTTCTTTACATTGTTTGCACCGGATGTAACGCAGGTTGCAATAATGGTTAATTACATGTCTGCGCTTGCCAGTGCATTTACAATTCTGTTTTTGTTTTGGACCATTACTGCTTTGGCTAAAAAGTTTATTGTTAAGGAAGAAGGTTCATTAACCACTTCTGGTTTAGTTGGAATTATGGGTGCGGGTGCTGTAGGTGCACTTGCCGGAACATTCTGTGATTCATTTTGGTTCTCTGCAGTTGAGGGAGAAGTTTACGCCACATCATCATTTTTTACTGCACTGGTTGTATGGGCAATGTTAAAATGGGAAAGTGTAGCTGATGAAAAACACAACCTTCGATGGATAATCTTTATTGCGTTTATGATGGGATTATCTATTGGTGTTCACTTGCTTAACTTACTTACCATACCTGCACTTGCATTCATATATTATTTCAAAAAATACCCGGTTACCAGAAAAGGTATAATCTGGACATCTATTGCAGCTGTAGTTATTTTAGGTGTGGTTCAGTTTGGTGTAATTGCCGGTTTAGTAAACATTGCAAGTAGGTTTGAATTACTATTTGTAAACAGTTTTGGTCTGCCGTTTTGGTCGGGCTTTTTCTTTTTTATGATACTTGTTGCCGGTGCAATTGCATACGGATTAAAATATTCTTCTGATAACGGCAAACCCATTTTAAACACTGCTCTTTTATGTTTTGCATTTTTATTGATTGGTTATAGTACCTATGGTACGATTGTAATTCGTTCAATTGCTAATCCACCTATGGATGAAAACAATCCGGAGCACCCGTTTAGTTTACTTTCTTATTTAAACAGGGAACAGTATGGAGACAGACCTTTATTGTTTGGACAGCACTACAATGCTGATGTAATAAAACAAGAAAAAGGATCTTGGCAATATGCCAAAGGAGAAGACAACTATGAAAAAACGACACAGAAAATAATTCCTGTTTACGAAAAAGAGAAAAACACTTTTTTACCTAGAATGTATAGTGCACAAGCCAACCACGTTAAGGCATATAAACAATGGGCTGGTGTAGAAGGTGATGCCACACCTACCTTCGGACAGAATATGAAATTTATGTTCAGTTATCAATTGGGCTGGATGTATTGGCGTTACTTTTTTTGGAATTTTGTTGGGAGACAAAATGATATTCAGGGACACGGGGAAATTACGCATGGAAATTGGCTTAGCGGAATAGATGGATTAGATGCAATGCGCCTGGGTCCAAAGGAAAAGCTACCAGAAAGTATGGATAGAAATAAAGGCCGAAATCATTTTTATTTTCTACCACTGCTTCTTGGTTTGATTGGATTGCTGTATCACTTTGTAAAGTCAAGTAAAGATTTTTGGGTTGTAGCACTGCTCTTTTTCTTTACGGGAATTGCCATTGTACTGTACCTTAACTTTCCGCCATATCAACCGCGTGAACGGGATTA
>JABDLV010000105.1 GCA_013001815.1 Bacteroidia bacterium | reverse complement strand
AAATGGTACAACATCACCCCACTCCGGACTTAAGAATGGTGGGGTGTTATATGGAATAACATTTCCGCTCTGATCTATAAATACAGTAAGTGTAATAGGTTGCCATCGATTGGGATCAACAATATTTAGGTTACCGGGTACAACAGGAGCAATAGTAGGGTTTATTGGAGAGTAATAAATATTTACATAATCATTTTGTTCATTTGCGCCATCTTGTAAACCAAAATTAATCATACACAGTGCTAAATAATTTCCTAAGGCACCCGCATTGCCTGTAGCATAATTTGTGTCAGCATAAGCAGTATCATAGCCCAGCACAAGCATTAAAGAATCAAATGTGGGTAGTGATTCGCTTGCTCCCGGTGAATTTTGAAATCTATGTTTTAACAATCGGTAAGCCGAATAACTAATTGTTTCGTTTCTGGCGGAATCGATATTTGAAGGAGCTGGTATACCATTAAACGGACAGTAAAAATTTCCAACTGTATCTCCTAGAAAACAAGTTTGCGATACACTGTCATATACTGCCCACGCATCATACATAACAGTTGAGGTATGCCAAAGGTTACGTGCGTGCACTGTTGGTCGTGCAAAGTCATTTCTAATCGCATCTAACAATACTTCATTCCACTGTCTGGCTACTGAGTGCTGTGCTTGTGTTTGATAAGCGCTTGATAGTACAACAAGAAAAATTACCGCTTTACAGAAAAGCCCATAACTTTTTTGCAAGCCACTTCCTTTAAAAATATTCATTTTGATTTGGGTTTATTAATTTATTGGACCTAGTAGTTCAAACAGGAATTTACAACTATTTCAGACTTAATTCAATGATTTTGGACGAGGGTCTTTTATTAATTGGTGAATGTCTTATTTATTCAATTAATAGTTCACTCTTCTTGGTTCTTCGGGCTCAAGAAACTTAAATGAATTCATTACAAACTCCTGAAAATCAGCATTTGCCACATTCGTTCTAAATTCAATTCCTAAATACCTATCATTTTGCGGTGTTACATAAGAGGTGGTGATTGAAACTAATGGGCCATCTCCATGAGCATAAACATATTTTGTCCATTCATGATCATTAATAATAATTTTTTCCTCTTCATCGGTACCAAACCATAGGCCTTTTTCTCTTCCTTCCACTTCTGTGCAGTATCTAACCAACAGGGTATTTGTTTCGTTATGCTTCAAAAACACGTTATGTCCCATGTCCTTTACCTCATAAGTGAACGTTGCAGGAAATTTAAACTCGAATCCAATGACACGGTTTCTATAAATTTTCCAATCAATTTCATTTAAATTAAGTGGAGGTTCTTGTGAGGGACCACAAGAAAATATCAGACTAAGTGTAAAGCATATTAAAAAGAAAGACCTGAACTTTTTCATGAATAAAAATCTAGGCACTTTTTCATTCCCTCCTCAAAAGAGTGGTAAGGCTCCCACTTTAATTCATTCTTTGCCAATGAATTATCAGCCCTAGTATCCATAATCTCATTCCTGCGCGTTTGTTTTTCACTAACAATCTCCTTGTTTGTGCCTGCTAGTTTTTGAACCACATCAATGATGTCTTTTACACTAAAAGAATTCCCACTGGAAATATTAAAAACACCAAACTCTTTTTTGTACTGCACCGTTTTTGCAAGTGCTTCCACTAAATCATCTAAATAAACATAGTCTCGTTTTGGTTCTAAATCTTTTACATGAATGTTTTTTTCATGCAGTACTTGATGAATTACATGTGGAATCAAAAAATTTGAATCTTGTCCTATGCCATAAATATTAAACGGCCGAATAATACATGAACGAACCTTGTACTGTTTTGCGTAAAACTCTACCTGCTCCTCTGCCATGCATTTAGATAGTGCATACGGATTATTTGGTTTTAATGGTGTGTTTTCAGTAATCGGTAAACTCTCAGGAGCTCCGTACAAGTAAGCACTTATATAGGTTAGTGCCGCTCCCGTTTTTCGGCAAAATTCTAATACTTGTCCTGTTCCTAAAACATTACTTCTAATAAACTCTTGCGGGTGCGTCCAGCTGTCAGGAACAAATGTTCTTGCTGCCAAATGAAAAACATGGTCAATTTTTAAGTCTTCACAAAATCTTAAACTCCCATCTTTTGAAATGTCTCCATCAGACAAATTATGTTCACATATTTTATAACCTAACTGTGATAAATGACGGGTAAGAGAACTGCCTATAAATCCATTTGAACCTGTTACAAGTATGTGCTTCATGAAAGGAAAATATTCTGCTTTTGTTCAAACTCTTCAATAGCTTGCATATAATCATCAGGCCTTCCAATATCTAACCAATATCCGCTAAACTCCCTGACATACGCAGGTTTGCCGGCTTTCATCAGGTCCATCATTAAGGTATCAAACCCATACGCTTCGTTCTCCGGAATAAAATCAAGCACCTTATTGCTTAACATGTATATTCCCATGCTTACATTAAAAGTAGTTTTCGGTTTTTCCTTAAATCCACTCAAGTGACGCGAGTCATCTACTTCTAAAACACCATACAAGTTGATGTGTTCTCTAATAAAAGATGAAATGGTAAATATGCTTTTGCGATTCACATGCTCGGTATAAAAATCAGAAAAATTTAAATCAGTGAGTATGTCGCCATTCATTACTAAAAAATTCTCGGGCAAGTCCTTTATTAATTTCATTGGACCCATGGTACTCAATGGCTTTTCTTCTAAAGAATAATCAATTTTAATATTCCATTTTGAGCCATCGCCAAAGTATGCTTTAATAATCTCAGCCTGGTGATTTACAGCCATGGTGATATGGTCGAAACCATGTGAAACTAATTGTCTTATAATAACTTCTAAGATTGGATATTCACCTACCGGCATTAGCGGTTTAGGCAATACAACCGTATAAGGCCTTAAGCGAGTTCCTTTACCGCCTGCTAATATTACCGCTCGTTTAGACATTATAAATATGCGTTTTGTATTTACTCAGGTTTTCTGTTTTTGTAAACCAGTCAATTGTTTCTTCCAGTCCTTTTCTCAAATCATAACTTGGTTTAAAACCGGTTAACTGATTTATTAAGGTATTGTCACACCACAATCTAAATACTTCTGACTTACCTGGTCTTATTCGTTGTTCATCTCTTACAAACTCCACTTCAGAATTCATAATATCTTTTATCATATTAAATGTATCGTGAATGCTTATTTCAAAATTAGAACCGATGTTCACCGTTTGGCCATTTGCTTCATCACATTTTGCCAATTCTATAAATCCCTTTGCAGTGTCCTTGCAATAATTAAAATCTCTAGTAGGAGTTAAATCACCAACCTTTATTTCCTTTGAACCATTTGCTATTTGAGATATGATTGTTGGAATTACTGCTCTATTCGATTGTCTGGGACCATAGGTATTGAAAGGTCTTACTATGGTAACAGGAAGCTCGAACGAATTGAAAAAACTCATAGCCATACTATCCGCCCCTATCTTGCTTGCTGAATAAGGAGATTGGGGCTGTAGTGGATGTTTCTCATTTATAGGAACATACTGGGCGGTACCATATACTTCGCTGGTAGAAGTGTTTATTACTTTTTCGCAACCATTATCTAAAGCAGCCTGGCAAATATTTAATGTTCCTTTTACATTGGTATCTACATAGCTATCCGGAGCAACGTAAGAATACGGTATGGCAATTAGTGCTGCTAAATGAAAAACTACATCAATATCTTTGGTTATTTTTTTGCAGTAGTGCGGATCGCGAACGTCTCCGTTTAATACTTCTATTTCACTTAAACAATCTATATCCTCTAACCATCCCCAATAATTAAATGAATTATAATAACTCAGTGCACTTACTTTGCAACCTTCTTTCACTAACATTTCTGTTAAGTGAGATCCAATGAACCCATCTGCACCCGTAACTAAAACTTTCTTTCCTTTTAATTGCATTTAAACTTTTGTTAAACTTGCTTCTATAATACCATCAAAGCAACTAAAATAATATTTTTTACTGTATGCGGTATCTACTTTAGTACGCAGTGCACCAGCTAGTTGTTTCCTAAGATTTGGGTTAATTATTAATGATTCTAAGTGATTATAAAGTGATGTTTCTGAACTGTTTGAATCTACCACTAAGAGCTCTTTTTCAGCCTCAAACAAATCTAAAACAGTAGGTGAATCCGGGCCGATAACCGGAATATTCAATTTAGCATATTCAAATATTTTTAATGGGCTGCCATACCAATTTGAACCGGCCATTACACCAATATCCATTTTATTTTTTAATCCTTGCATTTCAGTGTCGTCAACAAAACCAGTCATTTTTATTCTGTCTTTGTGTTTATACCCGTCTATTTGTGTTTTGATATTCTCCCACTCTAATCCATAACCTATTAACACTAACTCAATATTAGCATGTTTATCTGCCAATTGATTAAAAACCCTTGCAAGTACATCTACATAATGCCATTTTAAAAATGACCCAATAAATCCAATACTAATGATTTCGTCCTCAAGTTCGCTTTCCTTTTCTACCATTCTTTCCCAAACTATAGTTGGCAAAATTTCATGGTGAACATTTGTACTAAAGTGTTTTTGCACATAATCCCAAACCGGCTTAGAATAACAAATGATGTGATCTGCATTTGAAATGCTATCACTTTCGCGCTTTTTTAAAACATTATTCAAGCCTGAAGTGTGCCCATGTATATCAATGTACTTCTGCTGAATAGGTGCATCATAAATTAATAAATAGGGAATATTATATTTCTTTTTAAAGGCAAAAGCTATCTGAGAGTAGTAATCCAGGAACTCTATTACAAAGTCCGGCTTTATTTTTTCTAACAACTCTGATGTCAGTGCGTCAATTTGCTTGATAGATTTTTTGTCTGCTACTTTTCTAATAAATCGTGGAACAACCTTTTTAGCCAAAGATTTTAAAGAGGATTTATTTGAAGTTGAATTTGTATTGCTAGTCGAACTTGCTTTTTCGGAAACAGAATCGCTCAACACAACATTATAGTCTTGTCTTTCTAAATGGTTTTTAAAAGTATTTAAATAAGACGCAACTGCTGAATGGGTATTATTAAACTTAAAATGTGCATTGCCAACGGCAATTAATATTGTTTTCACTGGTTTGTTTTATTAATCGCAATAGCAATTATATTCATTATCTAAGTCAATGGCCGTAACCACTTTTGAAACATTGCTGCAATTTGCAATGATTATTCTTAAGTGTTGCCCGTCATTAGAAACTCCCTCATAAGCCAATGTAGGACAGGGCCTGTCTCCTGCATCTGATTTATTATTATTTATTTTTCCCAACTCCAAAATTTGTCTAATCTCATCTTTACGAACTTCCCTGCAATCCATTCTGCACAGGGCATGTTTGGTATATACTAATTCATCATAATTGTAAGCAACCTCTGTATTGTTGTCCGATACAATTTCTGACTCATTAAATTTATTGTAAATGAAATACACCAGAGCCACTAGCGCAACAACAATTAACTTTTTAGATTGGCGACCTAATTTCATTTGACTGTCAACTAAAACAAAAGTAGTTTTTCTAAATATAGAAACAGTGCCTATAAAACACCGCTATTTTTTTAATTTCAACAATGATACCTTATCATTATTTCGGGCTACAAGAATGGCTTTAGAATTATCAAGCATATTGATTAATTGAATTGCTTTTACATCGCCATCAGCTAAAAATCCGCTTTCTTCTAAGGTAAGCGAACGAAATTCACCTTTACCATTGTTCAATAGTACACATCCAATACTTGCATCATTTCTAGGTGTCTCAACCTCAGATCCGAACAAATTGCCTGCTAATATTAAATCCGGATGACTGTCATTATTTATATCGTCCACAACGATGCCATTCACAGAAGAAAACTGGGCTTCTGCTGGTAACTCAATCAACTTAAATGTACCATCTCCATTGTTTTCAATAATACTCGTAGCAAATGTTTTGGCTTCATAATGCAGTGCCTGTTCAGTTTGCTCCCCAAGTACTTCGGGAAGTGTTGCTTTTCCAAAAGCATCATAGTTTCCAAATTTCTCAGATACAAAAGGCATCTGTTGTGTACTGCACTCTCTTCCTCTTACCGGAAATAACTTGCCCTGCTGAAAGTAACCCAAATAAATATCAAGTGTACCGTTACTATCAAAGTCATGACAATACACCTGAAACGGTTCTAGCACTGAAGTTTTATACTTGTAATTGAGTCCAAGATTTCCGGCAATCATGTCTTTGTCACCATCGCCATCAATGTCTGCTTCACTCAATGAAAACCACCAACCGGTTGAGTTATCAATTCCAGTAGAACTATTTTTTGTAAATCTATTATTCTCATTTATGAAAATAGTAATTGGCATCCATTCACCAGTTACAATTAAATCCATCTGTTTATCATTGTTTATATCTGTCCACAATGCAGACGTTACCATTCCAAGCTCACTTAATTCCGGTGCTAAATCATTTGTTACATCCTTGAAAACTCCATTATTATTTCGAAGCAATTTGCTGCTAGCCGGAAAAGGATATTTACCGGGAATCATTCTACCTCCTACAAACAAGTCTAAATCTCCATCATTATCAAAATCATAAGGCATTACACATGAACTACTTATAGAAGTTCCGGGAAGTTGATCTCGTGATTTGGAAAAATTTCCATTTCCATCATTTAAGTATAACCTGTCCTTATAATAAGCACTTCCATCTGCTTCTTCTGAACCTCCACTACCAACATAAAGATCAACATCTCCATCTGAATCCACATCAAAAAATGCAGCACCCATATCTTCATGCCTCTTGTCATTATTCCAAACTGATTTGCCTGAACTAGTAAAAGTACTTTCAGTTGATTGAATAAATAATTCTCCCGATTGATTTCTTGCACCTCCAATATAAAAATCATCCAAGCCATCACCGTTTACATCAGCAATGGCCAAACAGGGTCCCAGGGTTGACATCTTGTGTGGTATTAAAATTTCATCCTTGAAATCATCATACTTATTTTCTATGTGCTTAAAGTTTATTTTTGAAGAACCGGTAATATTTGAAAAATATGAAGCCCTCTTTGGAGTGTTGTTTACACCTTGAGTTGCATCACTATAACTCAGTGTTAGCAGCTGATTTGACTTAACATCCTTTAGAACTTGTTTCTTTCCATCGGGCCATTTAATCTCTAATTCTTCTATTCGCTTATTATCCGCTAAACCAAAGTGTATTAAATCTTCCATGCATGATAAATAGCCCCTTGATGGATAAAATTCAACTTTTTGTTTAGAACCAATTGAACTAATTGTCACCGTAGAACCAATTCCCTGTCTATTATTTTTTGAGCCCTTCAATTTAATTTTTAAGTAATTACTCGCTTGAAATTGCTCAGCATTATTTCTATAAATGGTACTGGCCTCATCTATATTGTTTATTACAAGATCTAAGTCGCCATCATTATCTAAATCGGCCATAGCAGAACCGTTTGAATAGCTTAACTCCCCTACACCCCAGGCACCACTTTTCTTGGTAAAAGTTAAATCGCCATTATTCTTGTAAACGTAGTTGGGGAGCTTGTCTTCAGGCATTAAGCTCAATATTTTCTGAATTAACTCCGCTTGATTAACGTTTGGATCTTCTTCAATCTGTTTGAAATAATACTCCTTTTGCTTTATAAAATCATTATTCCTGGATGCTCGCCTGTATCCATTGGTTATAAAAATATCTTTCCAACCATCATTATCTAAATCGGCAAACAGTGGAGACCAGCTCCAATCAGTATATGGTATGCCGGCTAACTGACCAATTTCACTGAACTTGTTTTCTCCTCTATTTAATTGCAATGTATTTACCATGTATTGATAATGAAATCCTCCATCCACTGCTTTCCAAAATTTTTCCGGATTCATACCAGACATGTTTGTCTTAGAGCGATAGTTATCTTCTGCTGCCATATCAGCTACTAAAATGTCAGACAATCCATCATTATTAAAGTCTGCTATATCAACACCCATAGAAAAGTTAGAGGTATGCCCCGTAGAGCTCTTCAGGGTTTCAGAGAAGGTACCATCTCCATTGTTGATGTACATGTAATCCCGCTCAGTAAAATCATTGCACACATATATATCAGGAAAGCCATCACTATTTAAATCTCCAACTCCTACACCCAATCCATAAGAAATTACCGGCTGTTTTATACCCGCCTCTTTGCTTGCATCGATAAACTTACCATTTTCATTTTTATATAATTTATCTCCAACATATTTGTCGGCTGTATTTTTTAATTCTTCTATAGGTCGATCGTTAGTAAAAACAACATTATGATTGAGTAGATACATGTCCAAGTCACCATCTAGATCATAATCAAAAAATGTAGCATGAGTGGAATAACCCATGTCATTTAATCCGTACTCTGCTGCCCGGTTAGTAAAGGTATTATTGCCATTATTTATAAATAATTGGTTAGCTCTTGCTACAGGTTCAAATGCACCTGAACGGCATACATAGATATCTAAAAAACCATCATTATTAATATCTACCATTGTTGCTCCATTTGCCCAACCCCTACTGCCATCAACACCCGCGGCCTGAGTTATATCCACAAATTTGAAATTCCCCTTATTAAGAAACAGACGGTTTGGGCCAATATTACCGGTAAAATATAAATCCACTAAACCGTCATTATTAATATCGCCCAGTGCTACCCCACCACCGTTAAAAAAATACTTAAATGTTAAAATATTCACCTGAACATTTTGAGTTAACTTATTTATAAAATCAACTCCCGATTCTGTGTAAGGAATTTTTGTAAAAAGCTGGATGTCTTCATCCTTCTTCACATCACTCTTATTCTCCTTTGAGGTACATGAACTAAAACACAAGGATGCAATTATTAATATGACTCTTAAACGATGCATTTATTTATTATTAAGACAGTAAGTAATACTTACTAAATTACTCTTTTAAAATGGTATGTGATAAGCACCTATTTTATGGAAACAATTAGATCATCCGATTCTACCATTGTTTTCTCACCAAGAACCACCGCGTCTATTTTACAGTCGTTTGTAGCTGTAATTGTCGTTTCCATTTTCATGGCCTCAATTACAAATAAAGGTTGGTTCTTTTTAACCGTATCTCCCTCTTTTACAAATACTTTGCTCAAAAGACCTTGCAATGGAGCTCCTACATGTTTATCATTTGATGCTTTTTGATGCATTACCTTTTGCACCTGTATGCTTTCATCTTTTACCTCTATTGTTCGCGTTTGCCCATTCAATCTAAAATATGCCATACAAATACCATCTTCATTTGGTGAAGACACATAAAGCAAGCGAACTAAAATAGTTTTTCCTTTTCCGATACGCACTGTGATTTCATCATTGCTCTTCATTCCATAAAAGAATGCCGGTGTTGGAATGTTGGTTACTTCGCCATACTTTTGTTTATGTTGATAGTAATCATCATACACTTTAGGGTAAAACTTATAGGATAAAAAATCTAAAAACTCTGTCCTTACTCCATAATCCTTTTGAAACTCTTTAAACTCTTTGTCAAACTCGATTGGTTCTAAATGTGCATTCGGTCTGTCTGTAAATGGTTCAATATCCTTTAAGATTATCTTTTGTAATTCCTTTGGAAAACCACCATGAGGTTGACCTAAGTCACCCTTAAAAAAACTTTGAACCGAGGCCGGAAATGAAATTGTGTCGCCTTTTTCCAAAACGTCTTGTTTAGTTAACCCATTGGAAACCATATACAAAGCCATATCACCAACTACCTTTGAAGATGGCGTTACTTTTACCAAGTCTCCAAACAATTCGTTTACATCTGCATAGGTTTTCTTAATCTCATCCATTTTATCCTCTAAACCAATGGATGCAGCTTGTGGTTTTAAATTGGAATATTGTCCTCCGGGTATTTCATGTTGATAAACTTCCGCAGTACCTGATTTTAATCCAGATTCAAATGGGTAGTAAAATTCGCGCACTGTTTCCCAATAATCAGAAAACTTATTTAGTGATTCAATATCAAACTCCGGAGCGCGTTCATGTCCTCTTAACGCTTCTAACAAAGTATTGAAGTTTGGTTGCGATGTAAGTCCGCTGATTGAGCTGAGTGCCACGTCCATAACATCAACTTCTGCATCTATTGCATTTAAATACGTTGCCAGCTGAATACCCGAGGTATCATGTGTATGCAAGTGAATTGGAATGTCAATTGCCTTTTTCAGTTCCTTAATTAAAACACTTGCAGCACTAGGTTTTAACAGGCCCGCCATATCCTTAATCGCCAAAATATGTGCTCCTTCATCTTCAAGACTCTTGGCCAAATCAAGATAATATTGCAGGTTGTATTTTGTTTTTTCAGGATTAGTAATGTCCCCTGTGTAGCAAATGCAAGCTTCAGCAATACCCTGTGTTCTTTCTCGAACTGCCTTTATACTCACTTTCATGCTTTCAACCCAATTTAACGAATCGAATATTCTGAATATGTCGACTCCGTTTTTCCATGACTCCTCCACAAAACGTTCTACCAAGTTATCAGGGTAAGCAGTATAGCCAATGGCATTGGAACCACGCAATAGCATTTGCAATAAGGTATTTGGAATTGCTTCCCTTAGTTTTTGTAAACGCTCCCATGGGCTTTCATGTAAAAATCGCATGGCCACATCAAAGGTTGCCCCACCCCAAACTTCCATACTAAAAATATTTGGGTGAGCACGCGCAAATGCCTCTGCCACGCGCATCATATCAATAGTACGAACACGTGTTGCCAGTAATGACTGGTGAGCATCTCTAAGCGTAGTGTCGGTAAACTGAATGGTTTTTTCATTCTTTAGCCATTCCGCAAATTTTTCAGGACCAAGTTTATCCAAACGTTGTTTGGTACCAGGGGTAAAATCCGCTGACCGATCAACAAACGGAACTTTGGGTGTTCCGAATACCTTTGTTTTATCTATCCTTTTTACACTAGGTTCACCATTTACAATAACATTGGCCAAGTATCTTAATACTTTTGTTCCGCGGTCTTGTGCAGTCCAAATTTGAAAAAGTTCTTGGTGCTGATCAATAAACTTTACGGTTGCTTTCCCGTTTTGGAAAACCGGATGATTAACAACATTAACCAAAAAAGGAATGTTTGTTTTTAAGCCTCGTATTCTAAACTCACTTAAGGTACGAGACATTCTGTCTGCTGCACCGGTTAGAGAACGGGCGCTTGCAGTAATTTTAACCAACAGGCTATCAAAGAATGGAGAAATCTTAACTCCTTGATATGCAGAGCCCTCATCAATTCGAATACCATATCCTCCTGCTGCACGGTAAGCAATTAAAGTACCATAATCGGGTTTAAAACTTTGCAATGGATCTTCTGTTGTAACTCTGCACTGAATAGCAAAACCATTGCATTGAATCGACTCTTGAGATGGAATATTAATTTCATCTGAATCTAAGCGACATCCATCTGCAACTAATAATTGACTTCGAACTACATCTACTCCGGTTACAACTTCGGTTACGGTATGCTCTACCTGTATGCGTGGATTAACTTCAATAAAATAAATTGACTCATCTTCATCAACTAAAAATTCTGCAGTGCCTGCAAAACTGTAGTTTACATGTTTAGCTAATTTAAGTGCATACTCATATAGTTTGTCTTTCGTTTCTTGTGCAAGTGATGGAGCGGGTGCAACTTCTACAACCTTCTGAAAACGCCTTTGAACACTGCAGTCTCGTTCATATAAGTGAACTAAATTTCCTTCCCTATCCCCCAATAGCTGTACTTCAATGTGCTTAGGGTTTTCAATAAATTTTTCAATAAAAATGGTGTCATCACCGAATGCATTGCCTGCTTCTCGTCTGGCTTCTATAAATGCTTTTTCTAAATCCTCTTCTTTTCTAATTACACGCATTCCTCTACCTCCACCACCGGCACTCGCTTTAAAGATTACCGGAAAACCAATTAGCTTTGCTTCGGTCAATGCTATTTCTACATTGGTAAGTGCTTGCTTATTGTCTTCTATTACCGGAACACCACATTCAACTGCAACTTTTTTGGAGGTGATTTTATCTCCCAGTTGTTGCATCACTTTGTAATTAGGGCCTACGAATATGATTCCTTCCTCTTCACATCTTTTTGCAAATTGTACGTTTTCTGAAAGAAAGCCATAACCCGGATGTATGGCATCGGCACCCGCTTCTTTTGCTGTTCTTAATATTTCTTCAATATCTAAATAGGGCTTTAGCGGATTATCATCTTCACCAATTTGATAGGCTTCATCGGCCTTATATCTGTGTAGGGAATACTTATCTTCTAGAGTAAATATGGCAATGGTTTTGATGCCCAATTCTGATGCAGCGCGTAAAGCACGAATGGCTATTTCGCCACGGTTGGCAACAAGGAGTTTTTTGATATTTTTCATGTTCCATCAAAAATAAGAGAAAGAATAGGTTTTGTTTAAGGCTAAATAATTATTTATTATAAATGCAATGTGAAGTCATTAATATAAATATATTCATAATGAATAATTCCCTATTCTTATTCATTAAACTTTCGATATGAAATCAGCGATTATTGTGGGAGACTATAAACGGCCCGATGTACAATTTTATCTTAAAGCTGTTTCCTCCAAATACAAGCTTTATCTTCTTCTCTTAGATTTTTCGAGTTCAAAATCACGAAATACCAAAGTACAATTCGGGGAAAAAATATCTATCAAAGATTTTAAAAATGCTAATCACCTGTTAAAATCATTAAATATTTCTAAAGTATTCTTTTTTGCATTTGAGAATATTCATGAAGTTCTATTTAATGTTTGTTGTAAAAATCTAGAGATTAATACTGTACATATTGAACATGGTGTAAGAGACTATGAACGCACAGTGGGTTTATCAAAACTCAGAAAAGAAAACGATAGAAAGACTCTCTTTCAAAGATGGAAACAAAAGTCTATTTCCGTGAGACAAATACCGGAACGGATAACGCTTAAAAGATTTTTCAATAAAAGCTTGAACCTACTCTCTAAAGGCGACCAGAAATTTATTAAGCATTATGTAAAAATCAGAAGAACACATAGTTATTTGGAAACAAGCAGGCTTGTTACAGATGAAAAAAGAATGCCAGCTTCTTATATTTCATTTTCTCAAAAGACTTTTGAGTTTCACATGCTTAAAGATTGTCTTAAAGATCTCAGCAGGGTAAGTTTTATCGGATGCCCACAGTTTGATGACTTATTCAATTTAAAAAAGGCTAATGAACAAGAATTAGTTTTTATTGACCAGCCGTTTGTCGAATTCAGGGTATTTGGATGGACTTACCAGTATAAGTTTGAGTTAATTCAACAAATTAATGACAAAATTGTTGAGCCGTTTAATTTCAAATTAAAAATAAAGCCACATCCCTATTCTAACATGGAGTTTTGGAATAAATGTAAGAGTCAGTTCAGTAGAATTGAAATTATAGACCAATCGGGATTTAATTCTAATGACATAGTAATAGGATTTGCTTCTACTATGTTGATTCCGCTTGTAGCACAAAATGACACTGTTTGCATATCAATTGAAAAGCACCCTGAAATAGATTTTAACTATTCTGATTTTTTGAGCTCTAGCGATGCCATAACTCAAGTCAGTTCTATTGAAGAATTAAAAAATTGCATTTCATCTATATCTCAATTAAAAGAAAAACAATCTAAAGCAAAACCTGAATTTATTAAGGACTGGCTTTATTTATTT
Organism: Bacteroidia bacterium; assembly: GCA_013001815.1. GTDB lineage: Bacteria > Bacteroidota > Bacteroidia > AKYH767-A > OLB10 > JABDLV01. The sequence continues at coordinate 12,004 of JABDLV010000105.1, read as the reverse complement.
GATGGAAAAAGCTATGATAGATTATTAGAAGTCGTATAAGAAAACCATCCAATACAAGGTTTTACTGAATGCAGAATAACAAAATCTAAAGAATTATTGGGGAATACTAACGGCAATCTCATTTGCCATTTTCGGAAAGCATGAATAAGCTATGTTTTGTGCTTTGGTGTTGTTTGTAGGAAAGAACGCTTTGGTGGTATTACCTAATAAAACAAAACCGTCTTTATCCATTAGTGTATAATGCCAAATAACTTCACGCTCATAAATTTTGTTGGCAATATCTAAGCAGTTGTTGTAATTGGTTTTAATTTCAAATTGATTAATGAATAAAAAGTATTGTGTACCATACTTTTCTGACAACTCATTTAAAATTGAGTAGTCTCTTAACTGTACACTCATATATTCATTCTTTCCATCTGTTGGATACTTGTTTGCAATAGTAGGATCTAACATTTCAGCATTCTGTTTCTTCTTCTTTTTAAACTTCATTAAAGATCTTTTCTCAATTGGTGCAATTGGTTCTTGATAACTATAATTTGTTGAAGAATAAATACGAATTAGATCCTCTTCAGCTGCTTGGGTAGTGTCGAAATACAGAGATTTGATTCCGAAGTTCTGCTGCATCCTATATACCAGGCTTCTTTCCACCTGCCATCTGAAAAAACGCTGATTAACCTCCGGTTGCTTTTTACTTGCCTTTGCAATATCTCTTTCTGCATCGCTTAAATACATTCTTGGCTTAAAAGGAATGATCATTATTTGCGCCTGAACAACACTGTCGCTCACCTCGTCCTCTACCTCACTAATTACATCAGTAGATGTCTCTTTATCCGTGGACTCTTCTTCTAGTTGCCAGGTTTGTGCGTTTGCTGTAAAGGAAAATAGAATTGCAGCACAGAATGTAACTGCAATAACTGATAAGAAATGTTTCATGTGTTTATTAATTAATAGCTAGTTAATCCAGTGTTTCCAAATATCGTTTCCTAGTATAAAAGCCATTAAGGTTAATAAAATGAGCATACCAAATACCTGAACGCGCTCCATAAACTTATCGCTAAACTTACGACCGCTCACTGCCTCAAGCGTTAGAAACATGGCGTGGCCCCCATCTAACGCAGGTATTGGTAATATATTCATAAAGGCGAGTATCATTGAAAGCATGGCAGTTAGCCACCAAAACTTTTCCCAAATCCATTCCGGTCCAAAAATTACAGCAATGCCAATCGGTCCTTGCACAGATTCAGATGCACTTTCTTTTCCTTGAAATATTTTTCCAATTCCAATTGCATTCACTACCAATGCATCTACTGCATCTTTAGCTCCATAATTAATTGCGCTACCCAAATTGTACTTTGACTTTTTAATACTTGATGGCAATCTTGGAACAGAACCATACTGGATTCCTATTGTTCCTTTATCCGTTACATCTGTATTTAAGTCCAAAGTTTTCCCTTCTCTTTCTACCTTAACACTGACATTTTTATTTTTATAATCACCAAAAACTTCTGGTAAGGACCGCAAACCATCTAAATTCTCATTATTAATTGCAACTAAAAAATCTTTACTTTTAAAACCGGCCTTTTCTGCATTTCCTCCACCAACTACTTGTCCTATTTGGTAAGAAAGCGGTCCTGCACTAATAAAGCGAGCTTTAGCATCTTTCGATTTTAAATTCTTATAAAAATCTTCTGGTACCTCAATTGTTTTTCTTTCTCCACTTCTTTCAACCGTTAACGTATTTGCAAAGTATCCTTTGTAAGAAGTAACATCATTAAAACGCTCAAAAGGTTTCCCATCAATCTCCAACATCTTATCTCCATCTTGCAAGCCTATTTCCTTACCTAGTTGGTTTGCATAAATTCCCTTTACCTCAGATGTAGGAACATAATCCTTTTTATAAACCAATAAAATAAAAGCAAAGAGTGCAATACCTAATACCACATTCATGAACACACCGGCAACCATTACTATTAATCTTTGCCAAGCAGGTTTTGACCTGAATTCATAATCTTTTGGTTCTTCTTTCATGGCATCTTTGTCCATGCTCTCATCTATCATTCCAGATATTTTTACATATCCACCAAGTGGCAACCAACCAATACCATACTCAGTATCTCCTTTTGTAAAACTGAAAAGCTTTTTACCCCAAGCATCAAAAAACAAGTAGAATTTTTCTACTCTTATACCAAAAGCTCTTGCAGCAAGGTAATGTCCTAACTCATGTAGAGTTACTAATATGGCCAGGGCTAAAATTAATTGGCCGGCCATTACCAAACCATCCATTATTGATTGAATCATTTATTCCTTGTTTTAATCTTGGTGCAAAAATACGTCTTTTTTGTCCTCTACTATTTTAAGGGCTAGTTCTCTTGTCACCATGTCTGTGTTCATATAGTCTTCTAATGTAGGTTTCTGAATGAAATCTACTTCTTTCATGCATTTCTCTATTACATCCGGCATTTTAACAAATGGAATTTTGTCTTCTAAAAAAACCTGAACTACAACCTCATTTGCCGCATTTATAATACAGGGCATATTGCCGCCTTTAATCATTGCCTGTTTTGCTAATTCTAAATTTCTAAATACCTCAGTGTTTGGTTTTTCAAACGTTAAGCTGGGGTGATTAACAAAATCAAAACGCTCAAAATCATTCTTTAGTCTCTGTGGATATGCAAGTGCATACTGTATAGGAAGCTTCATATCCGGCAAACCCATTTGTGCTTTCATGCTTCCATCTGTAAACTGCACAATAGAATGAATGATTGATTGTGGGTGAACGATCACTTCAATCTGTTCCGGCTTCAAATCAAACAACCACATTGCCTCAATCATTTCTAAGCCTTTATTCATAAGGCTTGCTGAATCAATGGTAATCTTTGCACCCATATCCCAGTTAGGGTGCTTCAGTGCATCTTTTTTCGTTATCCCTTTTAAATAGCTCAGGTCCTTCCCTCGAAACGGCCCTCCACTTGCAGTAAGAATTATTTTTTCAATTGGATTTTGAAATTCTCCCTGAAGGCATTGGTAAATTGCAGAGTGCTCAGAATCTACCGGATAAATTTTTACGTTATGCTTAATGGCTAACTCAGTAATGATATTACCGGCTACAACCAACGTTTCTTTATTTGCTAAGGCTATTGACTTGCCTGCCTGTATTGCAGCAATGGTAGGCTTTAGACCAGAGAAACCAACCATGGCCGTTAAAACTATATCAATGCTATCAAAAGTAACTACCTGCTCAATAGCAGCCACACCGACAAATACTTTTATGTCTTCAGAAGAAAGTTTAGATTCTACTAAATCATATTTTTCTTCATTGCATATAACTACAGCATTTGGCTTAAACTTCAGTGCCTGTTCAATTAGTAGTTCTGCATTGTTGTTTGCAGTTAACACTTCCACTTCAAATTTTTCAATTTGCTCCGCAATAACTTCCAATGCTTGACAACCAATTGAACCGGTACTACCTAATATGGCTACTTTTTTTTTCACTATTTAATTATTGGATTGCGAATTTACTCAATTCATCGGCAATAGCTCTGTCATTTGACAAACGAGGTACTTTATTCTGGCCACCCAGTTTCCCCTTGGACTTCATATAGTTAATGAAGCCATTCTTCTCTATTGCACTAATCTTGCATGGTTGCAACACATTACCAATAACAAGGTCTTTATAGTAAATGTTTTGTTCTTGCATATTCTTATCTATGCAACTAGCGAGATCATCTAACTGCATTGGAGTTTCTTCAAACTCAATAAACCACTCATGATATGGCAACCCACTATTTGGATTAACCTGTGGTGCCACAGTAAACTCGGTTATACTCGCCTTGAATTCTTTTGCCGCTGCTATCATTGCTTCATCCACTTCCTTTCCAATTACATGTTCACCAAAGGCAGAAATAAAATGTTTGATTCTTCCTGTTACTTTTAATCGATAAGGATTGGTTGATATAAACTCCACGGTGTCTCCTATGTTATATGCCCACAATCCGGCATTGGTGCTGATTATAAGCGCATAATTAACTCCAACCTGAACATCCTTCAACATAATCCTTTCTGGGTTTTCTGAATGAAAATCCTCCACCTTAATAAATTCATAAAAAATTCCGGCATTCGCATTCAATAATAACCCTTTAGATGGATGTTGATCTTGATAAGCAATAAACCCTTCACTGGCCGGATAGGTTTCAATGCTGTCAATTCTTTTACCAATGGACTGCTCTAGTTTTTCCTTGTAAGGTTCAAAGTTTACACCACCATGTACAAACAAAGAAAAGTTAGGAAAGATGTCCTTAATTTTTTTGTTCTCTTTTTCACTCAGCTTATCAAAATACATTTGCACCCATGGTGGAATACCGCTAATCAATCTCATGTCTTCCTTTTCTGTTTCTGATACAATAGCATCTAGCTTTTCTTCCCAATCTTCAATACAATTGGTTGAATAAGACGGTAATTTGTTCTTTTGCAAATAGTTAGGAATATGATGATTGACTATGCCGGACAGCCTTCCAGTGTGTATTCCGTTTGTTTTAGTCAACTCTGGGCTGCCCGAAAGAAAAATCATTTTTCCATCAATAAACGATTTGTTACCACTGTAGTGCACGTAATGCAAGAGTGCATTTCTTGCTGCAGTCATATGATGTTGCACTGAATCTTTTGTAATAGGAATATACTTTGTTCCTGAAGTTGTGCCACTTGTTTTGGATAAATAAACTGGTTTGCCCGGCCACACTACATTCTCTTCTCCACTACAAACTCTATCCATGTACGGTTTTAATTTTTCGTAATCTGCAATTGGCACAAGATTTTTAAAGTCAGTGTAATTTTTTATTTGTGAAAACTGGTGATCCTTACCAAAAGATGTTTGCTTCCCTTTTTCTACTAACTCATTAAAACAGTTTTGTTGTAAACCAATTGCGCTTAATGCTTCTTTTTGGGTTTTTTTAACAACAATGTTGGCAAAGAGCTTGCCTGCTATAGCTTTGAGGCTCATTACTTAAAATGACATGAATTGTTGTGGGTCAACAGCAGTACCATTATACCAAATTTCAAAATGCAAATGTGGTCCTGTTGTAAATTCACCGGAGTTGCCAATAATTGCAACCACATCTCCTGCTTTAACATAAGAACCTACGCTTTTAAGTAGTGCAGAGTTATGCTTATACATTGATATTAGCTCATTGCTATGCTGTATACTTACGGTGTAACCTGCTTCAGAAGTGTAATCAGAAAATATTACAGTACCTGGCAAAGTAGATTTTATTCCTTGGTTTGGAGCAGAGACAATATCCACTCCGTAATGTCCGGTTGTTCTTTCAAACCCGGCAGTTACTGTACCTTTTAATGGAGTAAAAAAGTGAAATGACTGTAGGTTAGAGGCAAATGTTTTATCCGTTTCGTTTAATGCAAACTTGTCTTCTGACTCCATTTCTGCTCTAAGAATAGAGTCTTCCGGAGAGCGCTCTAATTCTTGTATAGTATCGTACTTGGCATCTTGAGGAGATTCTGCTTGCAGCACTTCACCGGGCATTTCATCACCGGTTAAAATGGCATTCATATTTGTTATAAATAGCTCTTGCGCCTGCAATTGCCTTTCCATAGAATCGGTTTTAAGGGTAAGCCCAACTAATGTGCGTTGCATATTTACATCAGCATATCCAGGAATGTATTCTCTTATAGGAGTAAATGCAACAATGTATATGGTAAGAACCACCAGGCCAATTAACGATGCAAGAATAAAAATTACCGAGTTTAACGGAGTTATACGCCAAGCCGCCTGTTCTTCAAAGGTTTGGTCATTCATAACCACCAATCTGTATTTGTTTTTCAGCTTGGCATAAAAGTCCTGAGCTTTTTCTCGTTTGTTTTTGGGATCTGTTCCTTGTTCCTGCATGGCGATTATTGATGAAATCTTGACAAATATCGTAATAATAGCTGTTATGCTAATAACTACAGATTCTTACACGTTTAAATAATAAGATTTTATCGATATTTGTCGCTATTAATAATATATAGGCCATATCTGAGTTATATATGGCTAGCTAAATTTTTTAAAACCCTGGTGAATTCAAGCCGATTGAGAACCTTTAAACCATATGTAATTCTTGTCATTGTAGCATTGGTATTATCCTCATGTGCTACCGACAAAAAATCTGTTATTAATAGAGCCTATCATAATACGACTGCTCATTATAACGGATATTTTAACGGAAAAATGCGCGTGCAAGATGGTGTGGAAACACTCAAAACCAATACCGAAGATAATTATGACAGAATACTTCCTATTTTTCAATTAGGCGAAGAAGAAAACGCAAAGTCTGTTTATCCGGATATGGATGCGGCCATCAAGAAAACATCAATTGTAATTAGCAGACACTCTATGCAAATTGATGGCAAAGAGCATTGTAATTGGATTGATGATAATTTCTTTTTAATGGGACAGGCATTCTTTTACAAAAGAGAATATTGGGATGCCATTGAACGATTTCAATACATCTCGGCTGAGTACAGTGACCAACCCATAAAATATGATGCCCTTGTGTGGTTAACCCGATGCTATTTAGAATTGGGTAAAATGACCGATGCTGAATATTTGTTGGATTTTTTAAAAAATGAAGAGTTGCCAAGCAAGGACCTAAAAAGTTTGTTTGGTGCAGTGTACGCACAATACTATTTGCTCAAGAATGATCATGAGTCTGCGGCCAAGCAGCTAGAAATGGCTACGGAGCATGCAAGAAAAAAAGAAACCAGAATTAGGTACACATTTATACAGGCACAACTCTATAATGAAATTGGAGACAATGTAAATGCATTTGAAAAGTACAATCAAGTATTAAAACTCAACCCATCTTATGAAATGGCTTTCAATGCAAAAATTAGCAGAGCCAGGGCATTTGATGTTACTTCTGAAAATAGTGAGCAGGTAAAAGAAGAGCTGTTAAAAATGTTGAAAGACGTAAAAAACGATGATTACCGAGACCAAATATATTATGCCTTGGCCGGAATATCACAAAAGGAAGGTAATGAACCCGAGGCCATTGAACGATATAATTTATCTATTCGTGCAAGCACCAAAAATGACAATCAAAAAGCGCAATCATATTTAGAGTTAGGAAAAATTTATTTCGACAGACCTGATTACACTTATGCCAAGCTATATTATGATAGTTGTGTTACTTATTTAGATTCCGGATTTCCAGAGTATGAAAGCATATCAAGCAAACAACTAAGTTTGGCTAAACTAGTTGCTTACTTAAATGTGATTGAGCTAGAAGATAGCCTGCAAACTATTGCGGCTCTTTCTCCTGCAGAGCAAGAGAGACAAATTGAACTTAAAATTGAAGAGGAGTTAGAAGCCGAAAGAAAAAGAAAAGAAGAAGAGGAGCAGAAGAAATTAGAAGAAAAACAAGCAAACCAACAGAGCAATCAAATCTTTAACCCGAATCAAAACCCAAATACCCCTAAACCTACTGTTGGTGGAGGATGGGCACTATACAACCAAAGTGCATTGAGTTTTGGCTACACTGAATTTGTTCAGAAGTGGGGAAAAAGAGAATTAGAAGATAACTGGAGAAGAAGCAGCAAAACACCAAGTAATGTCGCGGCAAACGAACTGGGTGAAGGTGCAGAGGGTATAGGCACTAGCAACGCAGTTCAAGATTCCATTTCAAAATTAGATGACGAGGCAAGAAAAGAGGCATACATGAGTGCGATACCGAACACACCTGAAATGCTTGAAGCTTCAAATGATAATATTATTGAAGCGTATTATAACCTTGGTATTATTTATCGAGAGCAGTTAAATGATTTGCCGGAGTCATCTAAAAACTTTACAACCCTTTTAAAACGCTACCCAGACAACAGATACATACTGCCTAGTTATTATAATTTGTATTTGATTTATAAAGCGCTGGGGATTAAAGACAAGGAAGAGTATTATAAAAACCTATTATTAAATGATTATCCTGATTCTGATTACAGCAGAATAATACTGAACCCAAACTTTTTTGCAGAAAACAGAAAGAAGACAGAAGTACTGGATGTGTTTTATGAAAACACTTATAAAAGTTATAAGAACGAAAAGTACAATGTGGTAATACGAAGAAAAGCAATGGCAGATACATTGTTTGCACCAAATAATAAACTTGCTTCAAGGTTTAGCTTTTTAAAAGCGCTTTCTGTTGGTAAAACACAAAACAAAGATGCGTTTATCACTTCGTTAAAAGATGTTGTATTACAATATCCTGATGATAGTGTAGCAACTAAAGCCCAAGAAATTTTAGACATTATAGAAGGCGGAAAAATAAATATAGAAGAAAACAACATTAGCATTTTTAAGTTTGAAGAAAAGACCGAACATTATTATATGATGGTGTTTGATAACCGGTCCATTAAAATGAATGACATTAAGGTTAACGTGTCAAACTTCAATAGTGAGTTTTACAGCAATAACGGATATATCATTAACAGCTCTTTCCTAGATTCTGACAAACAGTTTTTACTAGTTAAAACATTTGAGAATTCTGAAAAAGCATTGGCTTACTTAAATAGCATTAAGAGCGATGCAAAAACCTGGGAAGGAGTTACCCACCCATCATTAAAGCGCTTCGTAATTTCTGCTGATAATTTTGTGTTGCTTTTCAAAAACAAAAAAATAGACCATTATATCTCTTTTCACGGAGCTAATTATTTGGATTAGGAAGCGTAACTAAGAGGCTATTAGTCTCGTATTTATTAACAATCCGGCCATAAATTGTTGAAAAGATTTTTTCCATATCTTTGATTTTCAAGGCCAAGTTTAAACTTAAAAACTATTCACAATGTTTACTCAAGAAAAAAACAAAAAAACTAGCAACGGCATTAAAACTGAGGCATCTAACATTAATTTGATAGGAGCCGGCACCTCAATTGAAGGGCATGTTCATTCAGAAGGGGATATTCGTATTGATGGAAAAGTAAAAGGTACGGTTTCATCAAAATCAAAAGTAGTATTGGGTAATACCGCAGTAATTGATGGCGATATCGAATGCAAGAATGCAGATATTTCCGGAAAAGTAAAAGGTAAAACCCAGGTTACTGAAATGCTATATTTAAAGTCTTCTGCAGAAGTTAACGGTGATATTTCTACCGGTAAATTAGTTGTTGAAGTAGGTGCTGTTTTCACTGGTTCATGCAACATGGGCGGTGTTATAAAAGACATTAAACATGGCGACCAAAAGCCAAAACAAGAAAAGCCACAGCTTGCCGAGCAAACCGCTTAAGAACTTTGCTAAATATGGTGGCATGGGCATTCAAATGGCCGCAATTATGTTGCTGGGCATTTGGGGCGGAATAAAATTAGATGAATGGGTACAATGGGATTTCCCTTTATTTACGGTAGTTCTAGCACTTGTATCTGTATTTGCAGCTCTTTATTTTGTACTCAAAGATTTGATTAAGAATTAGAAGTTTTTATGTTTCAAAAATTCCTTCGCTTTCTAATTTTTTTAGCCCTCTTCTCGTTAATTCTTTTTGTTGCCTGGGAGTTCTTACACCATTATATCCCTGTAAGTTTTCAGTATGAAAACGTACCCTATATCATATTGTTCTATACCATTTTAACTGCAATATTTCATTTTGGGGCTGTTAGCAGCAATGAAAAAAGCGGAACAGGGTTTATGCGTTTTTATGTAGCTGCCACCACTTTTAAGCTTCTCATTCTAATGGGAATAATGGTTGTATTTGCCTTAATGAATCCTGAGGCTGCTGTTCCTTTTATTATCTATTTCTTCTCTGCTTATTTACTTTATACCGCTTTTGAAACCACCATTATCTTCAAATTTTTAAAGTAGGCCATTACCAACAAGCCAACATGGGTATAATGCCGTTTTTGAGCCCATTAATCTTTTATTTTGTGCTTTATTAACATATCTTTGCGCTCTATTTTAAAAGGCTTGTTAATAAATGCAAAATCCCTTTATAACTAACTTGAAATCAACAACATACAGGCTTGCTCTGTTGTTCATTATGACATTGTTCAGTTTTTCGGCAATGGCAGGTTCTGGAGAAAAGTCAGGTGGTAAGTTTAGCCCTGGCGATATGATAATGCATCACATAGCTGATGCCTATGAATTACATTATTTTACTACGGGCAAAGGAACTGACCATGAACATCATTATTCCGTTCCTCTTCCAATAATTTTGTTTTCTCCTGATAAAGGATTAGACATCTTCCTATCTAGCAAATTCAAAAATCCTGATACGCACGAAGCCCAAGAATACAATGGTTATGTTATGGACCACGGACATATTGAAGCTGTTGACGGAAGCTCGGTTTATGATTTCTCAATTACTAAAAACGTTGTTGGGATATTCCTAAGCATGATTATTTTGTTTTGGGTATTTATATCTGTTGCCAAAACCTACACTCGTAGAAAGGGACAAGCACCGAAAGGTTTGCAGTCCTTTATTGAACCAATAATCATTTTTGTTAGAGATGATATTGCAAAAGCATGTATTGGTGAAAAGAATTATGGAAAGTACATGCCATTTTTATTAACCATTTTCTTTTTCATTTGGTTAAACAATTTAATGGGCTTAATCCCTATTGCTCCATTTGGTGCAAACGTTACAGGTAACATAGCTGTAACATTGGTGCTGGCTATATTTACGTTTGTTATCACAACTGTTAGCGGAAACAAAAATTACTGGAAACATATTGTGGCAATGCCCGGTGTTCCATTACCTGTTCTGTTCATTATTACACCTATTGAAATCATAGGTATGTTCTTAAAACCATTTGTATTAATGGTTCGTTTGTTTGCTAACGTAACAGCAGGTCACATTATCATATTATCATTATTCAGTTTAATATTCATATTTGGTGCACAAAGTACAGGCGGTGGTTTTGGTGTTGGAGTTGTGTCAACCTTGTTCGTCATATTTATGTCCTTGCTTGAATTGCTTGTTGCATTTATTCAAGCCTATGTATTTACACTGCTAAGCGCAATTTATTTTGCCATGGCAACCGAAGAAGCACATCATTAATTAATTTAAATATTTACACATTATGTTATCAACTATCTTATTACAAGCTGCAGCAGACTACGGATCTAACATTGGTATGGGTTTAGGAATTGCTGGTTTAGGTGCTGGTTTAGCAGCTTTAGGTGCAGGTGTTGGTATTGGTCGTATTGGCGGTGACGCTCTTACTTCTATTGCCAGACAACCAGAGGCTATTGGTGATATCCGTGCAAACATGATTCTTGCAGCCGCTCTTGTAGAGGGTGCAGCTTTCTTTGCAATGGTTATCTGTCTTCTTGTTGTATTGAAGTAACCTGCAAACAAATTAAACAACATGGTAACGATTGGTTGCCATGTTGTTTTACAAAAACAGAAATTAAAAAATTAATATAAAATGGATTTAGTAAAACCGGATATAGGATTAATCTTTTGGATGACATTGTCATTCTTGATTCTATTATACATTCTAAAGAAATTTGCCTGGAAACCAATTTTAAATTCTTTGCACGAGCGTGAGCATACCATTGAAGATGCTTTAACTAAAGCAGAACAAACAAAGAAAGAAATGGCCGGGCTTGTAGCTGACCATGAACGCTTACTTACAGAGGCAAAAGCAGAACGTGATGTGATTTTAAAAGAAGCACGTGAAGCAAAAGATTCAATCATTGAAGAAGCAAAAGAACGTGCAGCAAGTGAAGAGCAAAGACTTTTAAAAATTGCGCGCGAAGCAATTCAAAATGAAAAAATGGCTGCAGTTACTGATTTAAAAAATGAAGTTGCCGCAATGTCAATTATCATTTCTGAAAAAATATTGCGTCAGAAATTAGATAATGGCGAAGACCAGAAGAAACACATTGAAGAATTATTAAAAGACGTAGACTTTACAAAAAACCAATACAGTGCAAGCGCGAGTAGCTAAAAGATACGCCAAGGCCTTATTCGACCTGGCAACAGAAAAGAATTCATTAGATGCGGTTTATAATGACATAAACCTTATCAA
>JABDLV010000095.1 GCA_013001815.1 Bacteroidia bacterium | reverse complement strand
CATACCATCCATATTTTGGAGGAGGCATTGGAAGTGATAATAACCCAAAAGCAATTTACAATGTTCAAAACCCTACGCGATCATTTCTCATACCTAATACTGCTTTACTCGGTGATGTAGGTTCATTGCTAAATGAAGAGGCTGGTTCTGAATTAAATCAATATGGTCTCAATGGCTGGCTGACCGAATACAACATGTTTGATGATCATAATACAATTTTGGGTTCGTGGGCCCATGCCATGGCTGTTTCTTTTCACTCATTATTATTTTTAGAAAAATCAAATTCCCTAAATGGTGCTCCAAATAATATTGACCATGTAAACCTACATACCATGTTAGGTGGTTCAAGATGGGGTGCAATATTTTCTAATGATAATGGATTGGAATTTAATGAAGACGAACAATTTAATGGTCCAATAACTTGCAATAACAATAGTAATATAAATCTGCCATCAACAGAGGCTTTGGAATATACTGCTGTAGGCCAATCAATGAAATTACTTACCAAGGCTAGTAAAAATGCTACTAGAGCTAATAGAATAAATTTTTCAAATGCACCAATATTATCTTATAGTAGTTGGATTCCAATCGATGGTGTTCATGGCTGGTTATTTGAAGACAGCAACCAACCAACGCCTGTTAGTCAAGCTATATTATTAAATTTAACGGAAAACCCTTTAACTGTTAATCTTAATAGCACTGAACTCAGCGACATGAATACTATGGAATCACTGTCTTCGGAATTCTATTATTATTTTACAGGTGAAAATACATCAGATTGTTACAATCCAATTGGGTATGTATATCCTACAAATACTGATTGTTCTTGCACCTATAATAAATCTACTACAGCTATTTCAAACACTATAACCTTAGCTCCATTTTCTATAAATCGCTTATTTAAAAACGACCTAAATAATTGCAATAATTTAATAAAACTTAAAGCTAATAATGATAATATTTGCGATGGTTCTTCGGTTGGACTACAAGCTTATTTATTACCCCTGTCTGATGATGTAAATAACCCAACTTGGACATATAATTGGTCAAGCAGTCAATCTATTTCATTACCTTCTAACACCAATTCATCAAGTGTTGTGATTTCACCAACACATAGTGGAACAGGAGCAAGTACTTTGGTAACTTATACAGTTACCATTTCGGGTACTGGTTGTAGCACAGCCCCCTCAGCCACAATTGATATTTTTGTGCACGAGAAGCCTACACTAAATCTTACTAGCAGTGCATCACCAGGTAACTTTTCTTGCCAAGGAGAAGCCATAACATTAGAAGCAGAAGTACTTGGTTCTGATCAGGCTAACTTTGTATGGATAACAGATAAAGCTTATGGAATAAGCGCAGAAACAATAACCGATAAATCATCTATAACTGTTTCACCGGAAGAGACAACAGAATACATCGTTTATGCTGTAAATAACAACAGAGTTTGTTATTTGTCTAACTCCATTACAATTCCAGTATTAAAATTAGAAGAAGAAGTAACAATTTGCAGAGGTACTGATAGATTAATTGATATTTCTAATTTTATAAATGATGCAAATATTAACCTCAACAATTATGACATAAATTGGTATATTGACAATGCACTTCAAATCGGTTTTACCGATCAAACTTCATTTTTATTTACTGCACCATTAAATACTAGCACAATAAACTCAATACAAGTAATAATTGACAATACCACAAATCCAGATTGTATAGTTGGTGAAACCCAAATTACAACAGTAGATTGTTGTCGTATTCCAGATTTAAATGCACCTGATAAAAACGAAATTACTGATGGTTCTACATTAACTGAATTTATTGAACATTATAACTCTAATATGCCAGCAAATGCAATTGACTTGAATAATAATACAATAAGCATTATAGGAACTGGCGGAGGAAACCAAAATGATTTAGCAACAATTTATGTATTTGGTAAGTTTTTTATAGACCGCAATGTTGACTTTAAAGCGGTAAATTTTAATATGGCTGAAGGATCTGAAGTTATTGTTTTACCCGGGGCCAATTTAAATGCAACAGAGCGTAGTACTGGCCAAACACCTACTGTTTTTGAAGCATGCAGTAATTATATGTGGAAAGGCATACGGCTAATGCAAAATTCACAATTGATTTTTAGAGAGAATACCACTAGTTTAATTAACGACTTTGATGTTGAAGTTAAAGATGCTGAATATGGAATTTACATTGAAAATTCTGAGGCACCCAATTTCAAAAGCACTCCGGTATCACTAAGTAAAGTTGGTTTAATAAATAATTTAAATTCAATATTTATTGAGCCTAAAGATGAAAATGCAACATTCAACTCTCATGTTAGCTTAGTATTAAAAGGATGCGAAGTAGATGGAGCACAATTGAAACAAGCTTATATTGGACAAAATACCACGGTTGGAGCAAAAGCTAATGCTGCAATTGTTGCGTATGATGCAAACTTGGCAATAAATAATACAACCGCAGCAGAAAATATATTCAAAAATTTGAGTAACGGAATAATTGCAAATAAATGCAACCTGTATTTAGAAAATAACAAATTTGAAAATATAACTACTGATGTTACATACAATAATAAATTTAATGGGACAGCTATTTACGCAAGTGATATTGACTATAATGGTATTCGGCCAGCTGGCTTTTATTCAATTGAACAAAAAGGATTTGGTAAATTTTCTGGCAATTTCACTTTTACAGATTGCGATGTTTCGATTGTCACAGAAAGAATGAATGTTAATATATCAGAAACAGAACATGACAATGTTGAAAAAGGAATAATTGTTAGGCATTGTACAAATAGAGATGTATTAATTGAAAAAAACACTATAAACTCTGCAAAGGAAGGAATAGAGTTATGGAATAATGATTTTGCAAATTCTATTTCGGTGCAAGAGAACGATATTAACTTTGGCTATTTTCCCTTCCCAGTAATTAGCGGTACCGAACCTCCATTGGTAAGCGGTATACAAGTTTATGAAACTTTAAATTATAATGAAGATGCAAAAATACATGCTAATAATATTCAATTTATGGGATTGAGCTCCAGTGCAAGACGCTTTGGCATAAATATGTTAGGTACCCATAATTACGAAGTTTCTGAAAACTTTGTATTTATGACAAATAACCTTACTGATGAAGTGGGTATTAGGGTGTATGGCTGTTATAACACCAACGTTTCATGTAATGATGTATTTGGCGCCAGCAATTACAACACAAACATGCGTAACTCTGCCATTACAGCTTTTGGCTTAGGTTACCCTTTAACGGTTAGTTGTAATGATGTGAATAATACTTATGATGGCATTTTGTTTCATGGGCCATCTAACTCTAGTAGTACGTTTTCTTCTGTTGCAGGAAATATATTTAGAAACCATTTTAATGCATTGCATTTAACCTCATCTGCTGTTATAGGTAAACAAGAACGCACTGGTAATCTTTGGTTTAATGACCCTTTATTTGTTGGGGGAGCACAAGGAAAAAATGCTATTTATGATAACGTGAACAATGCCGCTGACTTTGAATTTTTTGTAAATCCCAATTCAAATGTTCCTGGCAATCCAGACCCAGACCCTATGTTTATTGAACCTTCAAGCTGGTTTTTTCCAGATAGTGACCCAAATTGGGAATGTGATGCGATACAATACTGTTCCCAATTTGGTGTGGCATCAAACAATGAAGGAGAGTTAGATGAAGATGTGTTGGATGAAAGCATTGTAAATTATCCCTACACTCCGGAGACTATATGGATGCTACAGAGCGAATTATATGCAAGACTTAGCAGAGACAGCATATTACTAAACTCAGACAGCATTTACCAGGCGTTTTACAACAACATGCAAAACGATAACATTGCTCTATTTGAAACCGTAAATGAAGAACTGCTTTTAGCATGTGATTTAGACCAGAATGTTTATAATAACCTTTTGCAAAACAACAATAGCATAAGCCTGCTAATGGAAGACTTAAGTGTAAAGATGGAACAAATGAATGATGCGAGTTTAAGCAATGAAGCACTGGCTACTTTGCAAGCAGAAATTTCTTCATTGCAAAATAGTATACAATCGCTGGTAAACTATAATAATACTGCCATTGAACTGGCTCAAAATACGCAAATAGTAAGCGTTGCTAATGTAGAAGCCGTAAATACAGGTATAGTTAGCAGCGAAACTATTGAAATTAATGAACAAGAAGTAAATGAAATTTACTTAAGCACTTTAGCAGAAGATATTTTTGAGTTTACAACTGCACAGGAAAACAGTTTATTTAATATTGCCAACCAATGCCCTATGAGTGGAGGGCCAGCAGTTTTTAAAGCACGTTCATTGTATGCACAAGTAAATCCCCAACAAAGTTATGATGATGAATTACTTTGTTTGCAGCAAGGAATATTATTGCGTGAGAATAAAGAAGAAATAGCAGCGGCTTTTAGGGTTTACCCTAACCCTACAAATAACGTAGTAAACATAGAATATGCCATTGACAGGGAAAGTAAAGCAAATATTGCAATCTACAATGCAACAGGTAGCTTAGCTATGCAAGAAGAGTTAGATGCAAACACTAACAAACATCAGCTATTATTAAAAGTGCTTAATAATGGAGTATATTATTATACGATTAATGTGGATGGAAAGAACAACAGTAATGGGAAAATTGTGATTATGAAGTAAGGTTCATTATTTTGCAATAAAACAGTATCTTTAGATAGATATGAAATTGAAGTGTTTGCTAATTATAGTGTTTCAGTTTGCACTTGTGCCATTTTGTTTTTCGCAGGGATTAAACAATTTGTGGTATGTAGGGTATGGAGATACATCAACAGCTCCATGGGGAAACGGTAAGATTGACTTTTTTACTGGTAGCGCTACAGTAACAAATTTTCCTATTGAAATGGAATTTGACCAGGCACATGCAAACATTTCTGACAGTGCCGGTAATATGTTATTTTATACAAACGGATATTATATTGCTAACGCAAATAATGATACTATGGTGAATGGAACTGGCATTAATCCAAGTGTTTATACCTCTATTAATCCAGATGGGTTAAATTTAAATCAGCCTAATCTTATTATTCCAATGCCAGGGGATAATCATAAATACTATTTTATTCATTGCACTCGAGATAATATTAATATCTCGGTTACAAAATTTATTTATGCAAGCATTATTGATATATCATTGAATGGGAATTTAGGCGAGGTCATTTCAAAAAACCAAATAATTTTATCAGACGACTTAAATAAAGCCAAACTGTCTGCTGTTAAGCACGGTAACGGCAGAGATTGGTGGGTACTATGCCACAAAATGAATACAAATTTGTTTTATAAATTTTTAATAACTCCTTCTGGAATTAACAATCCAGCTACTCAAGCTATAGGTATTAACAGGCCAGAAGATACAGGTCAAACATGGTTCTCACCTGATGGAAGTAAATTTGCATATTACTGGTTTCAGCATGGATTAGAAATTTTTGATTTTGACCGATGCACTGGTCTATTTTCTAACCCGGTACATATTAATGTAGACCCATTAGCAGGTAGCGGTGTAGCATTTAGTCCAAATGGAAACGTTTTATATGCGAGCGCCACTGATGAGTTATATCAATTTGATTTAACTGCAGCAAATATTGCCGCCAGTAAAACAGTAGTTGCGGTATGGGATAGTTTTTTATATACATTAGGTTCAGTATCGCTACCTACTTGGTTTGAGTTAATGGCCTTAGCACCTGATGGGAAAATATACATTACTACAGGTAATGGTACACAACAAATGCACATAATAGACCAACCCGATATTCTAGGTACAGCTTGCAATGTTATGCAACACGCATTACAAATTCCTACATTATATGCTAACACTCTACCCAACCACCCCAACTACCACTTAGGCCCACTAGTTGGTAGTGTATGCGATACCGTGTACACCGGAATACCCCCACCTGAAGAACGGCTTACACTTAAATTGTACCCAAACCCAAACAACGGTACATTTCAAATTACCTATACACCAGTTCCGGAGAATTTAAAACTGCAAGTGTTTAATATTTTGGGTAAAGAAGTGCATGCTCAACTATTACCGCAGTGGAGCCAGTTGCAATACATAAACGTTGGTAAACTACCTGCAGGGGTTTACATGGCTACCATTACCAGTTCTGCTTCTAAAAAAAGTGTGAAGTTTATAGTAGAAGAATAGTTTCTATGGAGTCGTCATCCTGGAGTTGTCCCTAGTTTAATTTTATTACTTATATAAGACCATTAAGTGGGACAGAACATTCAGGATCTTTCATTTAAGAAACTAAATCTAAAGAATATTCTCAATTCATTTAGGAAAGATGCTGAATCTTCTTTCCTTCGGAAAAGTTCAGCATGACGAAATTAGAATAGAGATGAACTTATGTGGCACAAAAGCTATCGTGCCGAGGGGTCAAAGTATTAGGTTTACGAATTCATAAACCACATTTAAAATACGAACTTACTGATAATCAGTTCATTAAAATTCACTAATTTTTACATTTTAGCAACCTTATCACCAAAATAGCCGTAAAAAGTTGAAGCGCTAAAAACCAGCGTTTTAGATTTTTTACAATATGGCTCAAAAATTAGTAACACGTAATCGCCCCCGATTAAAAAACCGACAAGTATTTAACCGTGCAGTTTTAGGTGTAACGTTTGCATATCTAACAACGCTTGGCTTAATATTCTATTTCAATTCGTACACTACGGATATGAAAGCAGATGCTTTAAGTGGATACAAGTTTAGAAAAGTTATTGCAATTGACAGCAGTTTTGTAATGGGTGATAAGAACATCAAAAATTTCAAATTTTTAGTTCAGCACCGTGATGCCGATTTAAAACACGTTAGTTACGGAGGACATGTAGAAGACATTAACGGAAACGACATTCGCTTTACAGATATAGACGGCAAAAATGAACTACACTTTGAAATAGAAACGTATAATGAAAATAGTGGCGAAATAACAGCATGGGTTAATGTTCCCATTCTATATCACAACCAAACAACAAAACTATTTATGTACTATGGTAACCCCATAAGTCTTGGCAATAGTAACACACAGCCGTGGGAATCAGAATACAAAGCTGTATATCATTTAAATAAAAATACTGCTGATGCCAGTTCTTACACCAATGATGCAACCAATAAAGGAAGTAAAATTTGTGATGGTAAATTTGGAAAAGCGTTTCAATTTGACGGAGTAGATGATTACCTAGCCATTAACTATGCTTCAGAACTTAGTATCAATGATAGTGTAACTGTTTCTGCATGGGTAAAACCTACAGAAATGATGTATAAAAAATGGCATTGCATTATTGGTAAGCAGTATGGCGAAACCTATGAAGATAATTTGTTCCTTGGTATTAATGGCAAGGATAAGGCGTCTGCCTTTTTTACATACGATTGTGGAGTGCAGGGGAATAAAAATGAATTAAATCCAAGAGAATGGTATCATTTTGCTGCAACATCAAAAGGAAACTTGAGAGTACTTTATATAAATGGTATTGAAATCAGAAGACATAAAAAGTGCCGTGGTCCTTGGTTAAAAGACATAAACCCAATGAGCATAGGAGCGCAAGAAAACAGCGAAAAAGCAAAAGAATTCAGCGATTTCTTCTATGGCATTATAGATGAAGTAAGAGTACAAAACGCGTTTATGAGTGCCGAAACTATCAAGACAGAATTCTATAATTACTCTAGCCCATCTCGCTTTTACATTTACGGAAAAGAAGAGCAATTTTCTACCAGTACGGTACAACTACTCTACTTTAAAAGCGAAATGCTAAAAGAAAATACCATTATGGTTGAGTGGGCAACTGCAACTGAACTAAACAATCAAGACTTTAAAGTTTTAAGAAAAAATAAAACAGGTGAATTTGTTGAAATAGAAACGGTTTTAGCCGGCAAAGGAAATGAGCTGGAAACCTATAAAGTGATAGACACCAATCCTATGCCGGGAAAAAATCAGTACAAATTGGTACAGCAAAGTACAGATGGTCAGCTAAGCTCTTATGGTCCGATTAGCGTTGAAAATGATTTTAATAATAAAGTAATAGGCGACTTGCGCTTAATGAGCTCACCCGGTAATAAAAAAGTCAATCTTCATTTTAATTGCAGCACTTCAGACGAAATGCATGTAACTTTAAAAGGTTTAAACGGAGAAACCATTCTTACCAAAGATATTAACACAGAAAGTGGATTGAATAATATAGAATTAGATACCACCGGAATGTTAGAAAACGGCTTATACGTAGCAAAGTTCACAGGTAACAACATAAAACCTATTACAGCCAAAGTT
This sequence comes from Bacteroidia bacterium, assembly GCA_013001815.1. Lineage (GTDB taxonomy): Bacteria > Bacteroidota > Bacteroidia > AKYH767-A > OLB10 > JABDLV01. Next base: position 4,901 of record JABDLV010000095.1, on the reverse strand, counting down.
GTTAAATTCTAACAGATATCAACCTTTTTAAGTAATCAACCCTTTACTTTTTCAAGCTGATTTGCTATATTTGTATGGTATCAAATAACTAATAATAAACAAGAAATGGCTACAATTCGTTACAAAAGAAGGGTGATAAAAAGAAGACGATTGTTTCGTAAAGCCGTTAATGGGATTAATTATTTTTTTAGAAGAAATCGTGTTTTAGGCAGGTGGTATGTTCGCAAAGGACATGATAAACTGGACGACCTTTTCATTAAGCTATTTTTCAAAAAACCTGTTGAAAAAAAGGCACATTAATTCTTTTTCCTTTTCCTCTACTCTCTTACATTTATACTCTACCCATTAAACCCTCATTTTATGGCAGAGCTAAAAAAGTATATTCAGCAAGTAGAAAATTTTCAAACCACATTTAAGCTTAAAGTAAACAACGCACCTACTGTTGAAGTAGATGATGTATTGATTGAATTACGCCATCGCTTAATGCATGAAGAAAATGAAGAATATTTAGAAGCATGCAAAAACAAAGATTTAACAGAAGTGGCAGATGCGCTTGGAGATAAGCTATATATTTTATTAGGCACCATTATTACTCATGGAATGCAACATGTTATTGAAGATGTGTTTAATGAAATTCACAGCAGTAATATGAGCAAGTTGGATGAAAACGGAAAACCTATTTATCGGGAAGACGGCAAAATAATGAAGAGCAACAAATACTTTAAACCGGACATTAACGCCATTCTTGGACAACATTTAAAACAGGAAAAGATACCTGTATGATTCCGCTTGAAATCGCTCTTTAAACAAACTCATTTAACTATCTTTGTAGGCTTATATGGCCGAAAATAATTCAATAAAAATAACTCTGCCCGATGGTTCGGTAAGAGATTACAATGCCGGCACAACTGCGCATGAAATTGCTAGATCAATTAGTGAAGGTTTGGCAAAAAATGTATTGGCTGCAAAAGTAAATGGTGAAGTTTGGGACTCTAATCGAGCAATTAATTGTGATGCTACTTTACAATTGCTTACCTGGAAAGATGAAGAAGGAAAATCTACTATGTGGCACTCCTCTGCTCACCTAATGGCGGAAGCATTAGAAACTTTTTACCCGGGAATTAAATTTGGTATTGGCCCTCCCATTGAAAACGGTTTTTATTATGATGTTGATTTAGGAGAACGCAGCATTTCATCAGATGACTTTAAAAAGTTAGAAGAAAAAATATTGGAACTGGCTAGGCAAAAAAATGAGTACCATAGAAAAGAAGTTTCTAAGGCAGATGCCGTTAAATATTTTACTGAGAAGAATGATGAGTATAAATTGGATCTTTTAAATGATTTAGAAGATGGTACCATTACATTCTACTCTCAAGGTAATTTTACAGACTTATGTCGTGGGCCACACATACCAAACACAGGTGTAATAAAAGCAGTAAAACTGATGAACATAGCCGGTGCCTTTTGGCGTGGCGATGAAACCAAAAAACAATTAACTCGCATTTATGGAATTACATTTCCAAAACAAAAGGAGTTAACCGAATATTTACATGTATTAGAAGAAGCTAAAAAACGTGACCACCGTAAATTGGGTAAAGAGTTAGACTTGTTTACATTTTCTGAACGAGTTGGAATGGGTCTGCCACTTTGGTTACCTAAAGGTGCAGCTCTAAGAGAGCGATTAGAAAACTTTTTAAAGAAGGCACAAATTAAAGATGGTTATTTACCGGTTGTAACTCCACATATTGGAAACAAGAATTTGTACATCACATCCGGTCACTATGAAAAATATGGGGAAGATTCATTTAAACCAATAGAAACTCCGGCAGAAGGTGAAGAGTTTTATTTAAAACCCATGAACTGTCCGCACCATTGCGAAATATATAAAAGCAGACCGCACTCATATAAAGAGTTACCCATTCGCTATGCTGAATTTGGAACGGTATATAGATATGAACAGAGCGGAGAATTACATGGCTTAACAAGAGTAAGAGGATTTACACAAGATGATGCACATCTATTTTGCAGACCAGACCAGGTTAAGGAAGAATTTGTAAAAGTGATAGATATGGTGCTTTATGTTCTTAATGCTTTAAAATTTGAGGAGTTTACTGCGCAAATATCTTTAAGAGACCCTGAGAATAAGGAGAAATACATAGGCTCTGATGAAAACTGGGAACGAGCGGAGAAAGATATCATGGAAGCCGTTGCTCAAAGAGACATCAATACGGTAATTGAGTATGGAGAGGCTGCCTTTTATGGGCCAAAGCTGGATTTCATGGTAAAAGATGCTATTGGAAGAAAATGGCAGCTGGGTACCATTCAGGTTGACTATAATTTACCGGAACGATTTGAGCTTGAGTATGTTGGAAGTGATAATGAGAAACACAGACCGGTAATGATTCACCGTGCGCCATTTGGCTCTTTAGAGCGTTTTGTGGCGGTATTAATTGAGCATTGTGGCGGTAAATTCCCCTTGTGGCTTAGCACAGAGCAAGTTGCCATTTTACCTATATCTGAGCGCTTTAACGACTACGGCCAGAGGGTTTTACAATTGCTAAATAATTCCGATATTCGCGGATTCTTCGATAATAGAAATGAGAAGATTGGCAAGAAGATAAGAGAAGCGGAAATGAAGAAAATTCCGTTTATGATTATTGTTGGAGAAAAAGAATTTGAAAGCAACACCGTTTCAGTTCGAAAACATGGACAAGGCGACATAGGAACTTTTACAGTAGAAGAGTTTGCAAAGCTGGTTGAAAATGAAATTGAAAAGGAACTAGGTGAAGCAGAAGTAAATAAATTAACAACTTAATAAGGAGGAAACATAGCACATTTTAAAGGGAAAAGAAGATACTCTCGATTTCCACAAAAAAAAGTACGGTTACACAGATTAAATGAGGAGATAACTGCACCTGAAGTTAGAATTAACGCAGTTGGTGAAATTGAAGCGGGTATATACCCAACCACACAAGTTATTGCGTGGGCAAAGGAAATGGGAGTGGATTTAGTAGAGATAGTAGCCAAAGCACAACCTCCTGTATGCCGATTAATTGAATACCAAAAGTTTCTTTACGAAAAGAAAAAGAAAGACAAAGAGCAGAAAGCAAAAACCGTAAAGCAAGTTTTAAAAGAGATACGCTTCGGACCAAATACCGATGAACATGATTTTAATTTCAAATTGAATCATGCGAAAAAGTTTTTGGAAGAAGGAGCAAAAATAAAAGCATATGTTCACTTTAAGGGTCGTTCAATTGCTTATAAAGAAAAAGGTGAAGTAATTCTATTGCGCTTTGCCAGTGAGCTAGAAGAGTTTGGAAAAGTAGAAATGCTTCCAAAATTGGAAGGAAACAGAATGTTTTTATACATGGCTCCGCTGAGTATGAAAAAGAAAAAGAAAAAAACTACTTCTGCTCCAACTGTTAAAGAGAAAAAAGAAAAAAGAGAAAAAGAAAAAGAGACCGAAGCTAAAAGCGAGGTTGAAAACGAAGAATCTACAGATAAATAAGAGAAGTTATGCCTAAAATGAAAACTCATAGTAGCTCTAAAAAGCGATTTACTATAACCGGTACCGGTAAGATTAAAAGAAAGAACGCTTACAAGAGTCACATTCTTACAAAGAAGAGTAAAAAGAGAAAAAGAAATTTAACGCATTCATCATTGGTACATAAGTCTGATGAGAATCGCATTAAGTACTTATTAAATATTTAATTTTTAAACCAGGTCACCAGCACTAAAGAGTTTGATGAAGCAAACCGCTGCAGCCAAAAACATTTAAATTATGCCACGTTCGGTTAACAGTGTCGCAGCCAAAGCACGCAGAAAAAAAGTATTAAAACAGGCTAAAGGGTATTTCGGTAGAAGAAAAAATGTACATACCGTTGCCAAAAATGCAGTAGATAAAGCATTACAATATGCTTACATCCACAGAAGACAAAACAAAAGAAACTTCAGAGCATTATGGATTCAGCGAATAAACGCTGGAGTAAGAGAGCATGGAATGTCTTATTCACAATTTATGGGTAAGCTACATGAGAAAAACATAGAGCTAGATAGAAAGGTTCTTGCAGATTTAGCAATGAATCATCCTGATACATTCAAAGAAATTTGCAATCAAGTAAAATAAGTAAGTAGAAAACTTATGTCCCTTCCCGAGAATTCGGGAGGGGATTTTTTTTGACCTATTGTACCCTCTTCAAACCTTCTTTAGCTAATTGATATTCCGGATCAATAGCAAGGGCTTGATTAAAGAATTTTCTGGCATTACCTACATCCCCTAAGCTTTCATAAGCAACCCCTTTGTTGTAAATAGCCTTGGTAAATTTTGCGTTGCATGCAATGGCATCATCAAAATGCTTTATTGCTTGTTGATAGACATTTAGTTCAACTAAGTGAATGTATCCCAAATTAAAATGAGCTCTTAAAAAACAAGGATTTTCATTCAGCATATTGGTAAATTCTTGAATAGCCCTGTCTAGTTGATCATTGTTTTGAAAGAAAAACGCTTTTCCATATAAAGCTTCTTCACTCCCCGGTTTTACGCGCAAGGCATTACTAAAATAATCAACCGCAACCGGGTTTTTTAAGTTACTGTACAATACGCCAAGCTGCATGAAAGCATCATAGTTTGCCTCATCTATTTCCACAATTTTTTCAAATCCGGTTATAGCGTTCAGTGTATCGCCCAGTTCTTTAAAGCTCATGCTTTTAATAAACATGGCTTTGGTATTTTTTGGGTTTGCTCGCAATACCTCATCAACCTGTTTATGCGCTTTGTCGTATTGACGAACGATATAGTAAATTTCGGCAAGCTTTAATTTTGCCTCTTCATTACTTGGATCCTTTTGCACTGCTTTTTCTAATGCATATTTGGCATTGATGCTACGGTTCATGCTTAACAG
>JABDLV010000062.1 GCA_013001815.1 Bacteroidia bacterium | reverse complement strand
TAAGAATGAATTCATGTGATAATGTGAATTAAAAAAGACTTTGTCAGCCGTTAATGCAGTTACACAATTGATAAAGGCATAATGATTATCACGTTTCATTTTTACATCTCTATCATCAGGAGACCATGGATAGGTTAATTGATTTTCATGAAAATACACTGCCGTTGGAATATTCGCAGTACGGGCTCTGGTTAAACTTAAAAAAGTAGTTAGGTCCAACATATCTGAACAAAGAATTAAGTCCGGGCTATAGTTCTTCTCTAAATATTTTCTGGCAAGTGTTATCGCTCCTCCATGCATGCGCCATTTCCAATAATGTCCGCTAAGCGTTAACAATTCAATGTTGTTTGAACTAAATTGCTTTAATTCATCACACCAGGTCTTATGTGAACCAGTGTAAAAAGGCTCTATTAAAAGTATATTCAAATTAATTAATTAGGTGGGAAGATACTTATTAAAAAAGGTGTAAAAAATAAAAGTCCCGCTGTTGAGACGGGACTTTCCACTAAAATTAATTGAGTATAATAGTTAGTGTTGGTTTACTTTTTACCGAAAAGGCTTTTAGCAGCTCCTAAAATGCCACCTGCTTTACCAGCTACATCACCTGCTGCGCCTGTTACGCCACCGGCCATATCGCCAAGTTTACCAGCAATGTCACCTACACCTAACATTGAAGTTAAGCTTCCTAAATTTAGGCTTCCATCACCTCCGGTTACTTTTTCTTTTAATCCATTTAATAAGCTTGGTACTAATTCTTTTCCGGCACTGCTTGCCTGATCAGCACTCAAACCAATTTTTTCAGTTAACGAAGATACAACATTTGAATTAATAGAATTTAAAATTCCATTTCCTTCTTCACCATTTTCTCCACTGCCTAATAAAGATTTTAACGCACCAAGTTTTCCACTTGTAACTGTACTTTTTAAAGTATCAAACATGCTTTCACCTGCTACTTTGACAGACTCGCCTGCTTTACCGGCATCTAATCCTATTGCACTTTGAAGTTTTTCTCCTACTTGATCTTTTACTGAATTGATAATTGAATCTAACATGAATTTTTTGTTTTAGGTTAATATTATGAGAACATTAGGAGTTAAGCAATAACTATGCCAAGGCTCAAATGCCCTTTAATTAGGCGCTTTACCAATATATCAGTGTTGAACAGGTCTAAGCGTATCACCCATGTTTTGTTTTATCATTCTAACAAACATGGCAAGCATTCTTTTAAAAACTAAAGGCAAAAGATTGTACTTTTTATGATCTATTGCGCTTTTCCAAAAGTGTTTGTTGATCATTCGTTGGTTCGAGGCAGTATGTTTGCTATGAGTAGCATTTTTTTTGTTTCGTTTACGACACGTGTACATTTCATCTTCAAATACACCAAATATTGCACCCTTCATTAAACAATCAAAGTGTAAAACGGTGTCCTCACCAAATCGAATATCCTCTTGATATGTTATTTGGTTTGTTTTTAAAAAATCTAATTTAATTATAGGCTGTACCATACCAAAAGTATACTTCGGTTGTACTTTTGAAACACTATTTAGATAAGACTTTATATTGATTGTTTTAAAAGGTGGAGTAATGAAATTATTGGAAAATAAACTTCTCATATAATTCCCGTTCTCTACATCTACCCACCTCTGATTGTCACCAACAAGATCCAATTCGTACTTCTCGCCCCAATCAATCATTTTCTCTAATCTTTCTTTTTCTATAAAGTCATCTGCATCAACAATTGCTATCCATTCTCCGTTAGCCATGCTTATCGCTTTGTTTCTTGAATATGACGGACCCCAATTCTTTTCGTTTTTAGAAAAAAGTATTCGTTTTTCTTTTGACATTAAATCTTGAATGATGTTAACTGTATCATCCGTAGAAAAATCATCAACTATAACCAATTCCCATTCATTTATTGTTTGAGCCTGAACCATATTTAGCGCATCACAAATAAAATGAGCTGCATTAAATACAGGCATTATAATTGAAACTTTAACGGCAGTGGTGCTCAAAAGATTAATTAATGGTTGAAATAAATTCTACAAACAACTTAAATACATCTTCGTATTCTGTAAGCGGTAGTGTTTCTGCTATATCATACACATCGTGATATGCAGTAATTCCACCCATTGTATAAAAGAAAAAAGAAGGAACACCTGCTTCTGTAAAAAAATAATGATCGCTGTTTGCTGCTTTACCTCGATTTTTAATTTCCACTAAATAATTTTTAGACTCATTAATTGAGCTGATCGAATCAAATGCATCAGTAAAAACAGTACCATTCACTATGGTCATTCCTTTTTCACCAGTACCCAACAGATCCATATTCAGTAAAAACTTTATTTGCTTTAGAGGGTATGCGTAAGACTCCACAAAAAACCGAGAACCTAAAAGCCCTGCTTCTTCGGCAGCAAAACAAACAAACACCATGCTGTAATCTGGTTGGTTTTCTTTATTACTATAGTGCTTGGCCAGCTGCAATAACATGCTAACGCCACTGGCATTATCATTTGCTCCCGGAAAATAGGTTTCCTTACCCATTCTGCCTAAGTGATCATAGTGTGCCGTAACAAAAATAAAAGAGTCAGGCTTCGACTTTCCGGGTATATATCCAATAACGTTTTGTGTCTGATAGCCTCTTATTAGTTTGTTTTTAATTTTAAGTGAAATCGTTTCTGCCTTAACATTAAAGGAAGATTTAAGAATATAAATAATGGGCTTTTTGTTTGTTGTATTTGATATAGACCATGTCAATTTTTTAGGTTCTAAAATTACAGTCCCTTCTCCGTAAGCATACTTTGAGAGGTAATCCATCACTTCTTGCTTGTCATTTCGTTTAATGGTATCAC
>JABDLV010000049.1 GCA_013001815.1 Bacteroidia bacterium | reverse complement strand
ATGGTATCCGTAATTCCAAACGAATCGGTTTGTTCCTTATCAAAATCTGCATTTCGGGCACCACCAATTAAAATGCGTTCGCCTATATTTCTAAAATAGTAATAGCCTTTATCGTAATGAAAAACTCCTTTTAATTTGTGTTGTGGTACAGGAAAGGTAATAAGCACTTGTGCTCTATGTGCTTCAACATTTAAGTTTGGTAATAGTTTTTCTGCAAAACCATTTGTGCAAACCGTTGCAATTCTTCCTTTTATTATCAAATTATCATTGCAAATGACTTCAACTTCATTATTTGATTTTTGAATGGAATCAACTTGTAATCCATTCAACATGGTAACGCCTAAGCTGCTTGCATGAGAATTGAGTTCTTTTATTAATAATACCGGATTCAGTTGTGCTTCGTAATCGTTGTAAATAACATGACTTACATTATTAAAGCCAAAATGTTTGGCAGCACCTTCATATTCTGAATAAACATTTTCTCCTATAATTTTATTTAATTCCGAATTGTAAAAATCCATTCGGTCTAAACAGTTCCGGTATAATAACTCATCCTGTTCAGTAAATAATTCATAACCACCATTGTTTTCATATTCAATGGTATCTTTATTCACTAATTGTTTCAGCAGTTGCAATCCCCTCCATCTTTTTTCTACCAATTCAATTACTTCATTGGGTTGCATTGATTGCTCATCATCTATTAGTTCAGACAAGCTTCCAAAACAAGCAAAGCCGGCATTTTTAGTGCTTGCACCCGTAGGTATATGTCCGCGGTCAACAACACAAACGTTTAGGTCCGGGTTTATCTTTTTTAAAAAAATGGAAGTACTTAACCCAACTATTCCACTACCTACAATAATTACATCATAATTGGCATAAGCACTAGTCTTTTCCCAATAGCTTAATTCCATATTATACTCGGTTTTCGTGAGTTAAAATAAAGATTATATTTACAATTAAAGTTCCTATTTCAATTAAATTGCAATGCTGAAATTACCTGCCATAGGTACTATTATCTCAGAAGCAATTAATACGTTTAAACGATTTCCTTGCGTATTGATATTTGCTATAGCCGGTGCATTTGCTCTTTCCTATTACATAGATGTTCAAAACAATGACAAATACACTTGGTTGTTGTATTTTATTTTTACCTGTTCACTTGGTGGCGTTTTGTTCTTTAACATGTATTTGTTTTTCGAGCGAAACAGAATTAGTCTAAAAGAAAAATGGATGTACAGTGCTATAGGACTAATTGCTTTAGCCGTTTATTTCTTTCTCCAACCAGAAGAGCTGAATAGAATTTCAATGGTTCGATTTGTTCTCTTCAATTTAGGTCTGCACATCCTTGTTTCTTTTGTGGCATTTATAAATTTTGATGAACCAAATGGTTTTTGGCATTTTAATCAAATTATATTTATTCGGGTTTTTATTTCTTTGTTTTATTCTTTGGTATTGTTTGCCGGAACTGCATTAGCACTGGTGACCATTTCATATTTGTTCAATGTTGATATAGAATTTGATAGTTACTTAAGAGGCTTTTATTTCATCTTTATTATATTCAATTCATGGATATTTTTAAATGGTGTTCCTAAAAGATTACATGAATTAGAGCAGGATGAAAGTTACCCAAAGCTATTGAAGTTCTTTTCTCAATTTGTATTGCTTCCATTAGTTACACTGTACATCATTATTCTTTATGCGTATATCATTAGACTGTTTGTGGTTGGCCAAGGTCCTGACACAGATGTAGCATATATGGTGCTCGCACTGTCTATTGCAGGTATTTTAGCCTTGTTGCTTGTTTGGCCAATACATAAGCAAGAGAAATACGAGTGGTTACGCGTTTACCAGAAATCGTTTTACATAATATTAATTCCACTCATTATTTTATTTTTTGTAGCCATTTGGCATAGGGTTCGAGATTTTGGAATTACAGAAAACAGGTATTTTGTTTTAGCCCTGGCGCTTTGGCTGTTTGGCATTTCACTGTATTTTATAATTGGAAAGAAGAAAAATATAATGCTCATTCCAATAACACTATGTGCGATTGTATTGCTTTCGAGTTTTGGTCCTTGGGGCGCCATAAAATTTTCCAGAGTAAGTCAGCTAATGCGTTTTGAAGCGATATTAAAAAACAATGATATGTTAATAGATGGAAAGGCTAAAGCTCTAGATGGAATAATGGATGAAATGGAAGCTCAGCAGTTAGAATCGGTTACAGAATACATTGTGGATGTTTTTGGTATGAAAGAACTGCAGCCATACTTCATTGAAAATTTAGATTCTATTCCTAAGACTATAGAATATCCATACTATAATAAAAGTGGGGCAGTGTTAGTGTTATTAAACGTTATTCCATCTTATAATGGAATTTCCTACAACCCACGGACTGTTATAAATTATAATGTGAGCCAAAAAGATTTATATAATGTTTCAGGATATGATCATTTGTTAGAATTTGTCATAAGAAATACTTCAGCTACAACAATCATTGGTACAAGCGAACAAGGTGATTATTCTGCCGATATTCTATTGAATCCCGCGCGACTAGTTTTGTATGTTGATGGAAAAATGGATGTGGTAATTGAGTTTGAGGATGAAATTCTAAAATGGAAAGGAGACCAAAATAATGGTAATGATTCAGAATTAGTTTTAGAATTTGAAGAAGATGGAATTCAGAATAGGTATAGGTTATATTTAAATCATTTGATGGCAGAAGTTGAAAGTGATAAAATTTCGGATGCACATTTATTAGAGGGGCATTTATTAATTGGAAGAAAGTAGTTAACAAGGAAAAATTTATTTTATTTGCAGCGCAAAACATGGGGAATTAGCTCAGCTGGCTAGAGCACTTGCATGGCATGCAAGGGGTCACCGGTTCGAATCCGGTATTCTCCACCAAGTTTTAATTAGGTCATCCTGCAAGGCAGGATATTCTCCACTTATTTATTTTATGACTACTAATTTTTCTGTTACTGAATGCTCTTCTGTAAATAGCGTAACATAGTAGATTCCTTCTGTCCAATCTCTGGTGTTTAGTTGGATGCTTTGAATTCCCGGCAAATAATTCGATTTACCTTTTGTAAGAACTGTTTTGCCTAGCATGTCCATTACCTGTAGGCTTATGTTCTCCGGTTCGCTTAGCTCAAAATATATACTTGTAACACCAGATGTTGGGTTTGGAAAAACAGAATACAGATTAATTGAGTTAATTTCGTTTATTGATGTAGCACAATTGCCACTTAATTCTTCCAGGCAAAAATCATCAATGGCCCAACCTTCGTCAATAATGGTAAGGTCAGATACAAACCAAAACCTGAATATTACTACACCAGTACTTTGCGCAATATGAAAATTTTCAAAATGCTGCCAGCCATTGCTGTTTCCGGTCCAACCACCTTTAGGAATAAATGAACCAAAAGAAAAAATATTGTGGGTATTATACCAGTTCGCATCACTGGTATCTCCAAAGGTGGTCCAGGTCGCTCCATCATCATAAGAGTAGTCTATGCTTCCACCATCTAATATGGTTTCAGTTATAAAGTTTCCTTCAAAACTAAATTTATAACACTTACCCTGAGTTAAATTGAATCCAGGGGTTAATAAAACAGATGCATCTTCATTTGGGTAAGCTTGGTTCAATTGAGTCATCCACGCATTGTTGCCGCTGAATGCATTGTTAATGTTTGTTTGTGATGGTGAACCCAACTCCCAGCTATTGGGGCTGTTTGCATTTTTTGAATTATACGTGGTCCATGGATTTCCACTTTCAAAATCATTGCAGTAGGGTAACGTGTTAATGGTTTCAAATACACAAAATGTAGCACTACTTGTATCATCCGAAGTTTTTATATCTGCCATTCCATTCGGATTGGAAGTCCACACTCGTATGTCTGCACAACCACTCATTGCATTCCATGGTACCGAAAAAGTGTGTGTAATTGAACTGCCAAAAGGCAATAGTGGTGAAAACGTTCTACTGTCAGTAACAATAACACTCCCATCAATTTCTAAAGTAATATCTACGCTGGCTAAATCAAATGAACCGCCATTTACAATGTTCGCTGTTATTGGTTTTAAACCGGGTAATATAATTGGACCTCCTGCACCAACTGTGTTAGTTTGCGCATTTACTGTTATTGGCATTTCAATTTTAAAATCATCAATAGCCCATCCATCAAAGCTGTTTACTGCTCCATCAGAACTGAAGTTAAATCTAAAACGAACCGGAGTAGGAGAGTTATTAAATTGGTCAAGTTCATATTCTGATTTTACCCAACCTGTGAATAGGCCATCCCAGCCCGGAAGAGCAGTGCTTATTAAACTACCATTATCATACCAATTAGTACCTTTTGGGTCATTCAATGTGCCCAATACATTCCATGTTGCACCATTGTCTGTAGTATAATCAATACGGCCGCCATCCCATTGTGCTTCTGCATGCATCCAATGTAAAAAGCTGAGTTTAGCATTGGAAACATTGCTGAAATCGAAAAGGGGAGAAAGCAAATTATCATTACTATTGTTTGAGTAATTTGCATTCAGTTGTATCATCCAGACATTTGGGTTTGAATGCGCAAAATTAATGGCTGCTCCGTTTGGAGATCCCAATTGCCATTGGTTAAACGTATTTTCTTTTGTCCAACCGGTGTTTGTACTGTCAAAGTCCTCACAATAATCATTGCCAAAACCAATAGAAACTAAGTTGTCACCTATTAGCTGACCGCAAAATAAATCATTGTTTGAATTGCTATCTCCATTTACGTTTATCCAAACACATATATTAGAAAAGCCGGCCGGAACGATTGCATTTCCAATCCATATTTGTTGTGTTGTATCTCCCGGTTGCACTGCACTAATCCATATGCTGCAAAATTGTGCTCCACCATTAATGCTAAAACATACTTCAATACTATCTATCGGTACAGAACCAAAATTGGCTAACTGAACTAGAATAGGGATGGTATCACCCGCAACATTTAAACTTGTATATGATACACCGGTTAACCCAATATCAATATTTGTGATTTCTTCAATCTCAAAATCATCTATGCTCATTCCATCAAATTGAACTACAGGGTTTGAATTAAATACAAATCGAAATTGTACCGGGTTTGGGTTGGTAGAGAAATCAGGTAGGGGTATAGAAGATTGTTGCCAAATACTGCTTCCAATCATTCCACCACTTTGACCTGTCCATGCCGGTAAACCACTAGCAACAATGGAAGAGTTATTATACCAATTAGCGGAGCCGGCACTTCCAACGGCTCCTAAAACCTGCCAGGTTAATCCGGTATCCAAACTATATTCTAGACGAGTCCCATCCCAGTTGTTTTGTACGTTTCTGTTTTGCCAAAATTTGAGTACTGTGTTGGGTTTACCGGTAAAATCAAACAATGGACTAAGAAGGTAGCATTCCGCATCACCCTCATAAGCTGTTGTTAAATTCAAATCCCAAGCATTCGGTGCAGAGCGAGGAGAATTAGTAGTACCAAAACTTGGTGTTCCTATTTGCCATTCCGTATTTCCAATAGTTGAAGGTATGCTCGACCAACTTGTTGCTCCGCTATCAAAATTGGTAAAATAGGGTACAGGTTCAAATTGTGCCACGGAAAAAAGGGGGAGGCAAATGATGGCAACAAGAAAGAAATAGGTTTTAAGATTCAATTTTAGTCTAATTAGGCCTAACTAAATTTAATAAAAAAAAGCCACGCAAATAAATACGTGGCTTTTAATTAAAATTAGGTTAATGTTATTTTGTAATAACCATTTTGCGTACAACTTTGCTGTCATTAAAATGCAATGTATAGTAATATACACCTGCACTTAAATCACTGGTATCAATGGTTTGCATATGAGAACCACCTGCTCTCATTTCATTTACCGGAATTGATACCACTTGGCCAAGCATATCAGTAATTTCAATCATTACATTTCCATAGCTTGGTATGTAGTACTCAAAGGTTGTCTGTTCTAATGCCGGGTTAGGGAAGTTTTGACCTAATACCATCACATCAGTTGGATTTTCTCCAACACTTGTAATACAATCGCTTGCAGGTACTTCTTCAAAACAGAAATCATCAATTGCCCAACCTTCACTAGTTACTGTGTTGTCAGAAGCAAATCTAAATCTGTATATCAATCCTGTAGAATTATTAAATGTCATAAAGTATTCTGCAGGCTCCCAACCGTTACTGTTTCCAGTCCAACCACCTTGTGGCGGAGGTCCACCTAGTGCAGTTACAAAGAAACTGTTATACCAGTTCGGGTCGAATCCGGTACCAACCGGTGCCCAGGTTAATGCATTATCTAATGAGTATTCAACCGTACCTCCATCTTGGAAAGCTTCAATTGCATAATTAGTCATGAAACTAATTTTGTAGCATATTCCTGGTTCAACATTAAATACCGGTGTAAATAATGCTGAAGAATCAGTGTCATCATAATCAGCAGTTAATCTTGTCATCCATGCATTTGCACCGCTAAATGCACCACTAACAGTTGCCTGTGCAGGTGTACCTAACTCCCAACTATTTGGTATGCTAAAATCAAACGCGTTTAATGATACCCACTGTGGTCCTGATTCAAAATCAGTACAGAATGGGAATATACTAGTTGAGTCAAATACACATAACTGAACAAATGAAGTATCATCTGCCGGATTTAAATCCACAGTTGCATTTGGATTAGAAGTAATTGCTTCTACATCATGACAACCTGAAGAAGCCTGCCAAGGAGTAGAGAATGTATGCGTAATTACATCAAAACGTTGCAATGGCGGATTAAACACTCTTGAATCAGTAACTACTGGGGAACCACCTATTCTAAGTGTTATATCCAAAGTAGTTATTGGTGTTGTACCTACATTTTCAATTTCAGCTTGTATAGCTTGTGGGCCGGGTAAAATTAATGGATTCGCTGAATTTACTTGTACACTGGCAGCCGATAATGGCACAGGTACTTCGATACAGAAATCATCTATTGCCCAACCGTCTCTGGTACTTCCAAATCCACTTGATGAAAAGTTAAATCGGAACTGAACAGGGTTCGGATAATTGTTAAACAAGTTCAATTTATATTCAGACTCAAACCAAGTACCGGATTGACTATCCCAACCAGGCTCACCCGTTGTAAAGATTAAATCATTATTGTACCAGTTAACTCCTTGTGGGTCGTTAAACACACCAAGTGTTTGCCAGGTTAATCCTAAATCTACAGAGTAATCAACACGTCCGGCATCTGCATTTGGATCACAATCTATCCACTGCATAAAGCTCATTTCCGCATCTACTGCATTGCTAAAATCAAAGAATGGAGAGTACAAATTATCATCCATATTATCCTGGTATGGAGAATCAAGGTCAATCATCCAAACGTTTGGTGCAGAAACAGGAGTATTAATTGTAATTCCGGCAGGAGCTCCATTTTCCCATAATAAGAATCCGTCATTCGGTGCCCAACCAATATTAGCTGTGTCGAATTCATCACAGAATCCATTTAAGAAATCAAGTGCAAATGTTGGTATACCAACTAAGTCTACACAAGTAGTATCGTTATTGGCATTTCCATCACCGGTAGTTTCTGTCCAAATACACAATTCAAACTGTCCGCTAGGGAAGTTGAAAGCAGGTAAAGAAACATTACCCGATGTATCACCCGGTAATACCAAGCCTGTCCATGGGGTGCAAACTGGTATTCCATTATCAACGGAATAACAAATATTAAGTGAATCTAAATTTGAAACTCCAAAGTTTCTGAACACTGCATCTAAAGAAGATGATGAACCTGCAGGTAATTGAACTGCATTGGTTCCTGCAACGTTGTAGTTAAATGTACCGGCATCTACAGCAGGAGCCAATTCAATTTGGAAATTGTCAATAGACATTCCATCCGTAGTTGTAAATGCATTCGATGTAAATACAAATCTAAACTGAACAGGTGCTGTAACTGTATTTAAAATATTTAAATCAATTTCAGATTTTACCCAAACCGATTGGTTTGCCTGGCCGCCTGAAGTTTGATTCCAACCCGGTTTATTGTTGTTTGTAAAAACGTCCTCCTCGTTATACCATTCTACAGAATAGTAATGATTCACATCCCCTAATACGCTCCAAGTAGCTCCGCCATCGATTGTGTATTCCATAACAACAGCATCATCATCAGCAAATGTTGAGAAGAAATCTAAATTTCTGTTCTGCCAAAAAGATAAGGTTGCGTTTACATAATTATTCCAATCAAAAAACGGAGTGTACAGTGCAGCATCTGCATCAGGTCCGTAAGGTGACGTTAAATTTATATCCCATGAGTTAGGAAAGCTAAAGGCAGAATTGGTAGTTCCCCATCCCGGTGTTCCTAATTCCCATAACGTTTGTCCGTTTGTAGCAGCAACAGCTACCCAACCTACATTACCTGTGTCAAAATCATCAAAGTAAGGTACTCCTAACAACGGCACTCCCACTGATGAACCACAAGTTGTATCGTTAAATAATAATCCATCATTTGGTAATTCTGTCCAGGCACATACATCGTATTGACCTGAAGGAGAAATAAATGTTGGCATAATGATATTGGTATCATTACCCGGTAAAATTGTTCCACCTGTCCAAATTATTGAAACCGGTGGGTCGTTATTAATTTGATATGTTACCGGTATGGTATCTATCGGATTTGCACCAAAGTTTTTGACTGTTACTTCCACTGCCAAAGTATCACCTGCAGGAGCTTGCAAACTTGGTTTAACAATTGCTGTTACACCCACATCATAATCTTGTGGTGGAGTAACACATAAATCATCAAATGAAAATCCATCAAATTGAACTGAACCATCAGATGTAAATGCGAATCTAAATTGAACAGCGAATTGACCATTAAAGGTATTTCCAAGTTCTATAGTAGACTCAATCCATCCACCTGAGTTACCATCCCAGGCAGGTAGGTTACTTGATATAATAGAATTGTCTGTATACCAATTAGTGGCTGCTTTACCACCGTTTGTGTCCAGTACTTGCCAGGATAGTCCGCTATTCAATGTGTAGTCAATTCTTACTCCATCCCAATTGCTTTCCGTGTTTCTGTTTTGCCAAAAAGAGAGAGTAGCATTTGGCGTTGTGCTAAAATCAAAGACCGGGGAGACGACATAGGTCTCGGAATTAGCTTGATACAAACTAGTTAAATCTACATCCCACGCATTCGGTACAGAGTGTGCACCTGTTGTGGCACCAAAATTTGGTATTCCTTGTTCCCATACCGACCCTGAAACTGTAGAATCTTCCCAAAATGTATTAAAGTCAAAATTGTCGCAATAAGGGAATGTAATTCCGGCTGTTGCAACAAAACACTGTTCTGCTAATGTGTCTAAGTTGAAACAACCTGAAGCATCAGCTGCAACAACAGTATAGCAAATGGTATCACTATCTGAAACTGCAGGTAAAAATGCCTGGTATAAATCTCCACCTGCATTGCTTAAATATGCCGTAGGTTGTGGAACACCGTTAAGTGTCCAATTAACATCACCAAATAAAATACCAGAAGGATCAGTTATTGAAAAATCAAGTGTAAAAGGTCCTAAGCTAAAAATTTGACCTACCAGTATGCTCAAAGTATCTGAAATAACCGGTGGGTTTAATTCACATGGAGCCATTACAATGTCTATATCATCTATATTCCATCCATAAAAACCGGCTGCACCGTTTCCATTGCCATCAGCCATAGAAAACCGAACCATTGCTTGGGCCGTATTTCCAACTAATGCAGAAATATCAAATACTTCAGATTTCCACCATGCATTGGTAGGAATAGCAGTTGAGCTGGCAGGCAACCAATCCGGGTAAGATGCAGTTGAGAATTTATTTCCCTGTGGACCAAAAGGAGAAGTTCCTTGATATTCAGTATCTGTTAATTGTGTCCAGGTAGCACCATTGTCGTTTGATACTTCAACAATACAATTGTCAAAAAACTCAACTTTGCAAATATGCTCAAAGTTTAATGTTACAAATGAATTACCGGTTGTATTAAAAGCTACGGTAGTTAAAATTTCAGGAGCTGCCGTGTTAATTGTGCAAGAGTCACTGTTCGGTACACTCGTTTGCAACGTGTTATCTAATCCCCAACCTGCCGTTGAGGTAACATTACCGCCACCTGTATCAAATGTTTCAACTAATACACTTACCTGAGCACTTCCAGTACTCGCTACAGCTAAACACAGAATAAAAAATAGAAATCTTTTCATGAGGATGTATTTGATTATATAGAAATTAGGTTATAGTTTGACTTATATTATAGTAGATGCAAATTTCTAAAAATTAGTTGCATTACAAAGGAAATTTAAGTGAAATTAAGTAGCTGTATATCAATTACTTATAATCCAACAAAAATTAACTTTTTTTAACTTTTAAAAATCAGCAATTCGAATATAGCCATATTTTTCCATAATAGCCATAAGGCGCTGAAAATCAGGCATAATTGTTTTTGTGCTAAGTGGATCAATTAGGAGGAAATAAATAGGAGGGTTTAAGCGAAAAACACTATTCCACCCAACTCTTATAATACTCGCCACTTATTATATTAACAGCATCTTCTGTTAACCAAAGTGGTTTAAACGTATCAATCATTACAGCAAGCTCAGGTGTTTCTTTTTGTCCGATGCTTTTCTCAACGGTTCCAGGGTGTGGTCCGTGAGGTATACCTGCCGGGTGCAAAGTAATTTGTCCTTTCTCTACATGTTTTCTGCTCATAAACTCACCATCAACATAATACAACACTTCATCACTGTCTATGTTACTATGGTTGTATGGAGCAGGAATACCTAGTGGGTGATAGTCAAATAAACGAGGAACGAATGAACAGATTACATAATTATGTGCTTCAAATGTTTGGTGTATAGGAGGTGGTAAGTGCACTCTACCGGTTATGGGTTCAAAATCATGTATAGAAAATATCCAGGGATAATGATTGCCATCCCAACCAATTGCATCAAAAGGATGTGTGGCATAGGTGTAAGGATATAGCATGTTTTCTTTTTTAATTAACACTTTGAAGTCTCCTTCCTCATCATGCGTTTCCAAATTTTCAGGTTTGCGAATGTCTCGTTCACAAAATGGTGCATGTTCTTCCAGTTGTCCGTATGTGTTGCGGTAACGCTTAGGGGTTTCTATGGCAGTAAATGATTCTACAATTAATAAGCGGTTATCTTCATCATTAAAATGAATTTGATAAATGGTTCCGCGTGGAACGATGATGTAATCACCGTATTTAAAATCTAAACTGCCATAAATTGACTTTAAGGTCCCGGTACCTTTATGGATAAAAATCATTTCATCTGCATCGGCATTTTTAAAATAATAATCAGTAGTAGATTTTTTTGGTGCAGCTAAAATTGTATTTAAATCATTATTGCATAACACAGAAACCCGGCTTTCTAAATAATCATCTGTCGCCTTAATTTTAAAGCCATCAAAACTTTCATGTTTTAATGAGCGTTTGTATGCAATCTTTGGTGAAATGTCTTTTGCTTCTCCTATGTCTTTTATCAAAGTTGGAGGGTGGCAATGATATATTAAGGAATACACATTGGAAAAACCATGAGTAGAAACCAGCTCTTCTGCATACAATTCTCCATTAGGTTTTCTAAACTGAGTGTGTCTTTTTGGAGGCATTTCTCCAAGTTTATGATACTGTGGCATATTTATATAATTAGGTCGACAAATTTAACAAAATTGCTGTCAAGGGCATTCTTTCTAAAGGCTCTTTAATCTCTCCATTTTATATAGAAATAAGGCTAAAATTGAGCGAATTAGCTGAATACAAATTCGTAATTTTACAGCTCAATAATATTAAAACCTAAATATGAAATTAGTAACGTACAAACAAAACAATAATGCCAAGTTGGGCATTTATGTGAATGACAATATTTATGATTTGGCAGATGCTGCCGGCAAAGCCGGAAACCAACTTCCTGATAATATGAAGGAGTTTTTAAAGCAAGGCGAAAGCGCCATGAATATTGCTCGTGAAATAGAAGATAAATTGAAAAGTAATTCCATTGATGCGAATAAGATTTCTTATAGTGAAGATGTCTTAGAATCTCCGGTAAATGAACCGGCATCATGTAGAGATGCTTATGCGTTTCGTCAGCATGTTGCATCAGCAAGAAGAAACCGTGGGGTAGATATGATTCCTGAATTTGATCAGTTCCCAATATTTTATTTTACAAACCACAATTCAGTGCAAGGTCCTGGTGACATCATGTGCATGCCGGATCATTTTCATCGTTTAGATTTTGAATTGGAAGTAGCTATTGTTGTGGGTAAAGAAGGAATGAATATTACTGCGGATGAAGCGGATGATTACATTGCCGGTTACATGGTATATAATGACATGAGTGCACGCAGAATGCAAATGGAAGAAATGAAACTGAATTTAGGTCCGGCAAAAGGAAAAGATTTTGCGAATGCATTTGGACCATGGTTGGTTACTAAAGATGAATTAGATTCATTTAAAAAAGGACCAAAACCAGGCCATACCGGAAATAACTATGACCTGAATATGAAGTGCTGGGTGAATGGAAAGCAGGTAAGTGAAGGAAACGTAGCCGATATGGATTGGACATTTGCTGAGATTTTGCAACGTTGTGCCTATGGTACTAAAATTAATCCGGGTGATGTGATTGGAAGTGGAACAGTTGGAACGGGTTGCTTTTTAGAATTGAATGGTACTGCAAAAAGAAATAATCCTGATGCTACACCACAGTGGTTGAATGATGGCGATGTAGTGGAAATGGAAATACAAGGTTTAGGTAGATTAAAAAATACCATTAAAGCGCATAGTTCGGACATGTCGCTTTTTGCTTTAAAGAAAAATTTAGAAGGAGAAAGTGCTTAAGTAAAACGTAAGTTTTGGCAGCGGAGAAAAAAATAGCGGAAGTAAAAGTTCTGGATAAGGAAGCAGAGAAGAAAGAAATTCTTAAGCGCTATCGTTCCCTGTTAAGAGCATGCAAGCCTACTTTAGAAAAAGGAGATAAGGAGCTTATTCGTAGGGCTTTTGATATTGCACTTGAGGCGCATAGTAACATGCGCAGACGTTCAGGTGAACCCTATATTTATCATCCAATTGCGGTTGCGCAAATAGCTGCTGAAGAAATCGGATTGGGTACTACTTCAATCATTTGTGCCTTATTGCACGATACGGTTGAGGATACGGAGATAACACTGGAGCAAATTGAAGATGAGTTTGGTCCTAAAGTGTCTCAAATTATAGATGGCTTAACAAAAATTTCGGGTGTATTCGATCAGTCTTCTTCTTTGCAAGCTGAAAATTTCAGAAAGATGTTGCTTACACTTTCTGATGATGTTCGGGTAATTTTATTAAAGCTTGCAGATAGATTGCATAACATGAGAACACTGAATGTTATGCCTCGTGATAAGCAATTAAAAATTACATCAGAAACGGCCTATCTCTACGCTCCTTTAGCTCACAGGCTTGGACTGTATGCTATAAAAACAGAGTTGGATGACTTGGTGTTGAAGTACACAGAACCTGATGTGTACAATATGATAAGGTCAAAGCTATCCGAATCGAGAAAGGAAAGGGAAAAGTTTATTACTGTTTTTAATGAACCTCTGAATAAGGCGTTCTCCATTCAGGATATTAATTGTACGATAAAAGGAAGAACCAAATCCATTCATTCTATTTGGAATAAAATGAAAAAGCAAGGTGTTCCTTTTGAAGAGATCTATGACATCTTTGCCATTCGAATTATTATTGATACTCCGTTTGAAAAAGAAAAAGCAGATTGTTGGAAAGTGTATTCAATTGTTACAGATTTTTATGTGCCAAATCCTGATAGATTGCGGGATTGGGTGTCTACACCAAAAGGAAATGGCTATGAGTCATTGCATACAACTGTTATGAGCAGCAAAGGGAAGTGGGTGGAAGTGCAAATTAGAACAGAACGTATGGATGAGATTGCCGAAAAGGGCTATGCTGCTCATTGGAAATACAAAGAGTCAAGCTCAGAAGGTGCCTTGGATGAATGGATTGGAAAGGTTCGTGAAATTTTAGAAAATCCGGATTCGAATGCACTGGATTTTATGGATGATTTTAAACTGAATTTATTTTCAGATGAAATATTTGTATTTACTCCAAATGGTGATTTAAAAAAACTACCATTGCATGCCACTGCCTTAGACTTTGCATTTGAGATTCATAGTGATGTGGGTGCCAAATGTATTGGAGCAAAAGTGAATAATAAGTTGGTTCCCATTTCTCACGAGATGGCAAGCGGTGATCAGGTTGAAATTTTAACATCCAATAAACAAAATCCAAAAGAAGATTGGTTGTCTTTTGTAAAAACTGCGAAGGCAAAATCAAAAATAAAATCTGCGTTAAGAGAAGAGAAAAAGAAATTAGCAGAAGATGGGAAGGAAATATTTGATAGAAAGTTGCGTCAGCTTAAACTGAACATTAAGAATCTTAACATCAATAACATACTGCTTTACTACAAGGTACCGAGTTTGCTCGATTTTCATTTTAAAATAGCTAAGGGTGCAATAGACTTAAAAGAATTGCAAAAGGTTATTGATGAAAAACTTACTAGACAGACTACAGAAAGGAAAAGTGATGAGAGTGTACATAAGTTAATCAAGGATGTAAAGGGTTCAAAAGGAAGTACACTGGTAATTGGAGATAATGAAGATAAGTTTGAATATACGCTGGCACCATGTTGCAATCCCATTGCTGGAGATCATGTGTTTGGGTTTATTACCATTAACGATGGAATAAAAATACACAGAACCAATTGCCCGAATGCAGTGCAGTTAATGTCTAATTACGGATATAGAATTGTAAAAGCACGTTGGACCGACCAAAGTGAACTGGCATTTTTAGTTGGCATAAAAGTTACCGGTATTGATGATGTGGGTGTAGTGAACAAAATTACGAAGGTTATTTCATCAGGATTTAAGGTGAATATTCGTTCCATTAGCATTGAAAGTGAGGATGGAATATTTGAAGGTATTATCATGCTTTATGTGCACGATAGAGATCATCTCAAAAAATTATCAGAAAAATTGGCTGCTGTAACCGGTATTATTAGCGTAACTCGCATAGAAACAGATGACTAGGCAAATTTGTATTTTGTGAAAAACTCATCCTGCAAAAAGACTTTTAATTTTATACACTCGTTATATTTATAAGGTAATTAAATGACGGATAGCGTACAGCAAAAAGTAAAAGATTTATTTACGGAGTATTTGGAAAAAGAAGGATTGCGAAAGACACCTGAGCGCTATACCATTTTAGAAGAAATATATTCTATAGATGATCACTTTGAGATCGAATCATTGTATCTCAAAATAAAGAATAAAAACTTAAGCATTAGTCGTGCAACAATTTACAATACAATTGAACATGTATTGGCTTGCGATTTAATTACAAAACATCAGTTTGGAAAAAACCAGGCGATGTTTGAACGTTCTTATGCATACAAACAGCATGATCATTTAATATGTGATGACTGTGGTAAAGTGTTGGAGTTTTGCGATCCCAGATTGCAAAACATACAACAAAGAATGGGTGAGTTGTTAGATTTTGAAATAACAAATCACTCTTTAAACTTGTACGGCAAGTGCAACAAATTGCGAGATACAGGTGAATGTGAAAAAAATGAAACTCTAAAAAAATAAATATATACACGATGGAATTCCAATACAATATTGAAGAAAAAAGCGAATACAATTTAATTAAGATACACGGAAACCTAATTGAGAAGGGGCAAGCAGTGCCATTACTGGATCAGGTTGATGAGCTATTGGAAAAAGACTCTACCAATTTTATTGTAGATATGTCTGATTTTAAATACATGAACAGTACCGGTCTAAACGTACTTTTAAATATTTTAACCAAGGCGCGTAAAAGTGGCGGTGAAGCTGTAATATGCGCTGTACCGGAAAAAATTAAATCACTTTTAGTAATAACTAAATTAATTAACGTATTTTCGGTAGTAGATAATGAAGATGCGGCAATAGCTGATTTAACCAATTAAGAAAAAACTTTCATGAACAAAATAGATGTTTTACTAGGCCTTCAATGGGGAGATGAAGGTAAGGGAAAGGTAGTGGATACACTTGCCGGTAGATATAATGTAATTGCACGTTTTCAAGGCGGACCAAATGCAGGTCATACATTAGAGTTTGATGGTATACATCATGTATTGCACTTAATCCCATCAGGTATATTTCATACCAATGCAATTAATATTATTGGTAATGGTGTTGTAATAGACCCTATCATTCTTGTTGATGAGATTAGACAGCTGGAAGAAATGAATGTAAACATCAATGAGCAAATGGCTATTTCGCGAAAAGCCCATTTGATATTGCCAACACATAGAATTTTAGATGCTGCTAAAGAAAAAGCAAAAGGTGCCAACAAAATTGGCTCTACGCTAAAAGGTATCGGCCCAACCTACATGGATAAAACCGGGCGTAACGGTTTGCGCATAGGTGATATCATGCATCCTGATTTTAAAAAGAGCTACCAAGATTTAGTAGAAAAGCATAAGAGCTTATTAAAAGCCTACGATTTTGAATATGATTTAACAGAAGCAGAAGCAGAGTGGTTCAAAAGCATAGAGCGAATTAAACAATTAAAAATCATTAATAGCGAGTACGTAATTAACGACTCTAGAAAAGCCGGTAAAAAAGTATTGGCAGAAGGTGCTCAAGGTACCTTGTTAGATATTGATTTTGGTTCTTATCCTTTTGTTACCTCGTCAAATACGGTTACCGCAGGTGTTTGCACCGGATTGGGTGTACCGCCAAATTCCATTGGTGAAGTGTTTGGTATATTCAAAGCATACTGCACACGTGTAGGCAGTGGACCCTTTCCTACAGAGTTAAATGATGAAACCGGGGAAGCATTAAGAAAAAAAGGAAATGAGTTTGGTGCAACAACAGGAAGACCTAGAAGATGCGGTTGGCTGGATTTAGTTTCATTGAAATATTCCATCATGTTAAATGGTGTAACGCAATTGATACTTACCAAAGCAGATGTATTAAGTGGTTTTGATACCATTAAAGTATGTACGGCTTACAAAGTAAATGGTGAATTAAGTAAAGAGGTTCCATTTTCATTAGATGATGAGGTAGAGCCTGTGTATACAGAAGTAAAAGGTTGGCATCAGGAAATAGATGGTATTACAGACATTGAGCGTATTCCAACCGAATTGCATGACTATATAGATTTCTTAGAGAAGGAATTAGAACTCCCAATAAACGTTATTTCATTAGGGCCGGATAGAAAGCAAACCATTGTTCGCAATCCGGAATTGGTTAATCATTAATAATTTTTATTAATGTTTCGTTATTTCATTCTTCTTATTACCCTTTTAAGCGTAAGTGCTTTTGTGTGCGCGCAAGAAACCGTTAAGGTTGAATTGATGCATGCAGACCGTTTAGAAGGGGATGAAATATTAGGACCGGATATTCGGAAGCTGATTGGTAATGTTGGCTTTAAGCATGTGGATACAAGGATGTTTTGTGATAGTGCTTATTTGAATTCAGCTGATAATAGTTTAAGAGCTTTTGGAAATGTTCGTATTAATTCGGAAGATGGAGTCCGTGTAAATGCCAAGCGATTGGATTATGATGGGAACGAGCGCACTGCCAAATTGTTTGAGGACATCAACATGACAGACGGTAAGATGACGCTGACCACTGATTATTTGGTGTATAATTTACAGGATGAAGTGGCCTATTATACCAATGATGCAAAAATAGTAGACGGACAGAATACCCTTACGAGTAAGAAAGGAACTTACTATACACCGAGTCAATCGTTTGTTTTTAGCAATAATGTAAAATTAGATAATCCGCGTTATGAGTTGTTATCAGACACCTTGAAGTACAATACCGTAACAGAAACAGCTACATTTTTTGGCCCCAGTGAAATAATTTCTAAACAAAAAGTGGGAGATGTAGTTTATTGCAATGAAGGTTGGTACAATACACAAACGGAAGAATCTTATTTTGGTGTTAATACGCGAATCATTACTAGCGGACAAGAATTGCATGCAGACAGTTTATATTATAACAAGAAAACCGGTATTGGTAGGGCTTTTAAAAATGTAGAATTAAAAGATACAACAGAAGGAATCAGTGTAACAGGCAATTGGGCTTACTATGATGAGATAAATCAAAAAGCCAAAGTATCAGAAAATGCACTCTTGGTTCAATCTTTTGATAATGACTCTTTGTATTTACACGCAGATACATTACTATCTGTTACAGACAGCGCCACTGGTGTAAGAGATTACTATGCTTATTACAGCGTAAAGCTTTTTAAAAGCGATATGCAAGGGGTTTGCGATTCATTGGCTTATGTTTCTTCTGATTCAGTTATCATTTTTCATGGTGATCCTATTTTATGGAGCACCACCAACCAATTAACCGCAGATTCTATGAAATTGCATTTGCGTGATAGTAAATTAGATGCGCTAGACATGTATGGTTCCAGTTTTATCATTTCACAAGAAGACAGCATTCGCTTCAACCAAATTAAGGGAAGAACCATGAACGGTTTTTTTAAAGACAGCAAATTGTACAAAGTGGATGTAGATGGTAACGGGCAAACCATTTATTATGCACGCAACAGTAAGGATGAGTTAATAGGAGTAAACCGTGCAGACTGCAGTTCACTAACCATTTTTGTTAAAGACAATGAAGTAGAAAAGCTTCTGATGTACACTCAACCCGAATCTACGTTTTATCCCATTTTAGAACTGCCACCCAGCCAGTTAAAACTCAAAGATTTTAAATGGTTGTATCATTTAAAGCCGGAAACGGTGGAAGAATTATTGGAATAATTCCATTATTCATTTAAGTTTAGAACATTCTATTGAACAGTTGTTCATCTTCCTTTTATTGTTTGCTCTATTAGATATCAGCTCTAAAATAAACAATGGAATTAGTCATTATTAATCCTTATCTTTTGTACTTATTCTATATTGGAGCTTGCCCTTCAGAATACAAATGACTAAATACTTATCCCTGACATATTTATTTTGTCTGCTATGTTTTTGTGCCTCAGCAAAACATGCCGGTAATACAACATTCGCAACTGCCAGTGCATATAACTTTAGTGCATCGATGGCATTCAGTTCTGTTGATTCCTGTGACGGAATTGCAACAGCAGATATATTAGATACATTAATTGCTTGCGGTGGAGAAGAGATTGGTTTAATGGGATCTATTGGAGGAGGAGCAAGTCAAGGAACCTGGGTTGGCGGACTGGGTCTTTTCCCTGATGGTATTCATGATTTAAGCGGTACGTATATTCCTGATACTTCCGAATATGGAACATCATTTCCATTGTTATTAATTACAGATGATCCACCCGGTGTATGTGTGGCTGATACCGATACTGTGATCATTACTATACTGATGCCTCCTTTGCTGGCACCATTAACCTCTGTAGTGGCATGTGGTTCATTTGATTTATTAAATCTATCCTTAGTTGATTCTAATAATACGCTTGGTCAAATTTATTTTTATGATGGGTTTCCTATAACTACACCTATAACAAATACGGTGATTGACAGCACAGGTACTTATTACGTGTTAAAAGTCACAAACACAACCCCTTCTTGTTTTGATATCATTTCAGTTAGTATTACCATTAATCCCGCTCCATTGCAAGAAGTCTGGACAGGTGCAGTAGATAATGACTGGCATAATCCCGGCAATTGGACTTGCAATGTTCCAATCATCACACAAAATGTTTTAATTCCGAATGGTACGATTGACTGTATTATTTCCGGGGCGGCCTTAAGTAAATCTACTACTGTAGAAGTTGGAGCAAAGTTGATTATACAGTCTGCAGGTTATAAAGAAATTGAGCAATGATTGCACGATAATGATAGCTAAAGTCATTTAATTTTTTTCATCCTTAGTTTGTGTCAATATGCTCGAAAATTCACCCAATATTATATTTTTTTAGTACCTTCTACTTTGTTCTTTTTGACAATTTTTTTCATTAACCCTCTAAAGAATATAAGCCATGAAAAAAATAAGTATTTGCTTATGTATTGCTCTAATGTTTTCCAATCATGCTTTTAGCCAAATTCAAGTAGACAGTGTTGGTAATGTAGGAGTAGGAACAGCAACACCAAGCGCTAAATTAGATGTTGATGGTGTAATTAAGGCGACTGGTGGTAATTCAACAGACTGGAACAATAAATTAGATGCAGAAGTAGATGCCGATACTACAAATGAATTACAACTGTTAAATTTAAGTGGAGATACCATTTTTATTAGCAATGGAAATTTTATTGTAATACCCAACTTAAACGTTTTAACTACGTTAAATTGTTCAGTAAGTTCATCTTTAAGTAATACCGATGAAACATTTTCCGGAGCAAAAGATGGGAGCATAACAGTTTCATCAACTTGCACAGGTTTTTGTGGAACAATACAATATTCAATAATCGGGGGAGCGGTTCAAACTAGTAATATATTTACGGGACTTGCTCCGGGAACTTATACTATAGTGGCAACTAATGATGGCATTGCATGCAGTGATACAAATATGGTTACCATTTTAGCAGGTCCACCACCAACCGTACAGCAGAGATTGGATACGGCCGAAACACCTCTCGCCTTATTTAACACCGGAATTCAATTGGATTCTCTGTACGGAAAAACGTATCAAGGCGGATTGATATGTTATTTAGATACACTTACAGGAGATGGTTTAATAGCAGCTCTTTCGGATATACCTAATAGCAAACGATGGCATAATGGTACTGGTATTGTGACAGGAGCAACAGACCTATCAATAGGAGCAGGACAATCAAATACCGCTTCTATTATTTCTGTACAAGGAGGGGGGATTTATGCAGCCACAGAGTGTACGGGTTTTACTAGTGGAATTTATACCGATTGGTTTTTACCGAGCAGAGCTGAATTAAATACAATGTATGTAAATCTTCACTCAGAAGGTTTAGGCTCTTTTAATCCTACTTTGTATTGGAGTTCATCGGAGGTTAATAACAGCAGTGCACATACGCAGGACTTCTTTAATGGATCTTTCCCTTCAAGACTTAAAGGCGATAATCTTAGGGTTCGTCCTTGCCGGGCATTTTCACCTGTGCCTCCTAGTTGTTCAATCAGTTCATCTGCAGGTAAAACTGATGAAACCTTTTCCGGATTTAATGATGGGAGTATAACTGTAACCGCAAGTTGCACCGGCTCTTGTGGCACAA